>NZ_CP095064.1 GCF_022921055.1 Hymenobacter volaticus | reverse complement strand
GGTTGAGTTGCATTTTCAGGGCCTGCAATTGGGCACCCGCCAACTGGGATTTCAGTTGTTCATTGGCCAGTTCGAAACGCACGTTTTGGTGCTGCAAGGCCTGATTACGATACGCGTACGCCACTACGCCGTAGCCTACTACCAGCAACAGGTACATGGACAGGGAAGTGCTCAAGCGCAAAGACATGCTGACCCAGATACCGTCCGGGCCCCAGGTGCGACCGGCCTCTAGTCCAAACAGCTGATAAAGCAATACGTAATCAATACTGGTGATGAGCAGGGTAAGAATGAATTGCGCCAGCAAGTGCAGCAGCAGGTGGCGCCCGAGCTGGCTTGGCCGCTGGATGGCGGTGATGGGGAACCGGTAGGCTAAGTACAGGATCAGCGGAGTACTTAAAAACCACAGCAGTACCCGCACCAGCATGTCCAGGGTTTCCGTGCCCGTAAAGCTGCGGCTGCCCTGCAGCGACAGGGAAGCATTGGTTTGCACGAGCCCGACCAAAGCAAAGCTGCCCCAGTACAGGGCCGCACTACCCCAAAAGTGCAGCGGGCGCATCGTGATTCCGGAGGCGTGAAATACAGTTTGCAGCAGCTTCATAGTCCTGAATGTACGAGGCGTGGGCGTGGTGGCTGCCTCGCCAAGGCTAAAAAACACCGTTGGCCTGCCCCAAGCCGGGAAAAGGCAGGGGCTTTTTCTTCGACCAAGCACCACCGACTAACAGGTAGCACGGCCAAAAGCACCACTGGGATAAGAAAGCACTCCACTTGCAAGATTCTGCTGCCCTCGCCCGGAGCGGACCAAGTACTTTGCTCGTGCTACCAGTCTCTTTTTATCCTTTAGTCTTCCCGTAGCAGAACAACAGGCAACTAAAGATTTTTCCATTTAAGGCTAACCGTACCAGTCTGCGTGGGGCATGGGGAGAGGCGCTGTTACAGGCTGTCAATCCTTACGGGGCTACGCTACCCCACTATCCGCTGTAGTACAACACCCCGCGGCCAAGGCGGCGGCAGATCCCTTGCAAATGAAACGGTATTAGGCGCCTACCTATCCTTTATGATACAGCACGAGCGGCCCCCCGATCTCCCTGTCCCGGTCCGGAACAACCTCTTACTAGCAAGCCGAACGCTGTACGGGGTTGGCTGGGCCGGGCTGGGTCTCATCCAGTTGATTTCCGGCACTTTCCTGTTGGGCGTGTTTCCCGCGTGGCCTTTTCACATCCCCGGCCTCTCCCTTGGGCCCGCCTGGTCGGGGCCCTATTCCTCGCTACCGGGGTAGCCATTGTAAGGAACCGCAAAGGCCAGGCGTTTTCCCTGGCGCTTTTCGGGCTGCTCTTCGTCTTGTTGTGTTTAAGTAGCATCCCCTATGAACTCTTCATCGACCCTTACCATAATTACGTGGGCTCCTGGACAAACGCCCTCACAAATCTGGCGTTAACTGGAGGGGCCATGACCATCGCCGGCTCTTACCACCGCGGGCAAGGGCAGGAGCGACAAGGACCAGTTGGTAGCTGGCCGGAGAAAGTCGCGCTGGCAGGCAAGATTTTCTTCTCGATTACGATCCTGATTTACGGCATCACCCATTTCCTGTATACCAAGCACTTGGTGCCCCTGGTGCCCAGCTGGCTGCCCTATCCCTTCTTCTGGACCTATTTTACCGGGGGAGCGCTCATGGGCGCGGGCAGCGCTCTACTTCTGGGTATTCAGCAGCGGCGGATTGCTTTTTTACTAGGCCTCATGATCTTTCTGTGGGTTTTTCTCGTGCACTTGCCCCGCGCTCTGGCTCTCCCTGCTGCCGACAGCCAGCCCATCAGAAGTTTGTTTACCGCCGTGGTATACAGCGGCACGGCCTTCGTTATCGCCGTTCTAAGTTCCGAACGAAGTCGGAAGCGACATGCCAAGGGCATTCTGGGCACCCTAACGGCTAGCTGCCTATAGTGTGGCCTTTTTGCCTCCGCGCTCCTGCCTTACTTGTACAGTTTCCGCTGGCGCGGGCCGTCTGTGCGTCCCCTAACCTCTTCTATACGCCTTCATGAGCAATATTTTCGCCACCAAACCCCTGCAGGTGCTCCTGGGCGAGGCCCACTCGTCCGGGCACGGCGCCTTGAAGCGCACGCTGGGCGCGGGCAACCTGCTGGCCCTGGGCGTCGGCGCCATCATCGGCTCGGGCCTGTTTATCCGTACGGCCAACGCCGCCGCCCAAGCCGCCGGCCCGGGCGTGACGCTGGCTTTCATCCTGGCCGCGCTGGGCTGCGTGTTTGCCGGCCTGTGCTACGCCGAGTTTGCCGCCATGATTCCCATCGCCGGCTCGGCCTACACCTACGCGTACACCACCATGGGCGAGTTTGTCGCCTGGGTCATCGGGTGGGCCCTGATTATGGAATACGCGCTGGGCGCGGCCACCGTCAGCATTGGCTGGAGCGAGTACCTGAACAAGCTCCTGGAGGCGTTCGGAGTAAGTATGCCCTATAGCCTGAGTCATTCTCCCCTGGAAAGTGCCGTCATCAACGGGATACCCGAGCACGGGGCTATCAATTTGCCCGCCGTGCTCGTGGTGGTGGCCTTGAGCCTGCTGCTGGTCAAGGGCACGCAGGAATCCGCCGTGTTTAATTCCATCGTGGTGGTCCTGAAAGTGCTGGTCGTGCTGCTCTTCATCGGCATTGGCTGGCAATTCGTGGATCCAGCCAATCATACGCCCTACTTGATTCCCGAGAACGCCGCTGCCGTGAAAAACGCGGCCGGCGCGGTCGTGCGCGAATACTCGGAATGGAACAAGCACGGCTGGGGCGGCGTGGTGGGCGGGGCCGCCATCGTATTCTTTGCCTTTATTGGCTTTGATGCGGTCAGCACCGCCGCGCAGGAAGCCAAGAACCCCAAGCGCGACATGCCCATCGGCATCTTGGGCTCGCTGGCCATCTGCACCGTGCTCTATATCTTGTTTGGCCACGTGCTGACGGGGGTAGCCAACTGGCGCGAGTTTGCCGATCCCGCCGTGGGCGCGGAGGCCAGCGTGGCTTACGCCATCCGGGCCCACATGCCCGGCTACGGGTGGCTGGCCACGGCCGTGACCCTGGCCATTCTGCTGGGCTTCTCGTCGGTGGTGCTAGTGATGCTCATGGGCCAGAGCCGCGTGTTTTTCTCCATGGCCAAGGACGGCCTCATGCCCCAGGCCTTTGCCAAATTGCACCCTCGCTACCGCACTCCCTACAAGTCCAACCTCCTGCTCATGATCTTCGTGGGCTTGTTTGCCGCCTTCGTGCCGGGCTCGCTGGCGGGTGATTTAACGTCTTTTGGCACCTTGCTGGCCTTTGTGCTAGTGAGCGTGGGCGTGTGGCTGATGCGGCGCTCCCACCCCAACCAGCCGCGCCCGTTTCGGGCGCCGCTCTCGTCGCCCCGCTTTCCGCTGGTGCCCTTCCTCGGAGCCCTGCTCTGCACCCTGCTCATTGTGGCCCTCGACGCGTTTACGTTAAAAGTGGCTACTAGCTGGATGCTGCTCGGCATTGCCGTGTACTTTCTCTATAGTCGGAAACGCTCTCTCCTTCAGCATGGCATCGTGGTCGTGCCCACGGAACTAGAGCAGGAAGTGGTACATAAATCGTAAATGTTTAGCCAGTTTTGGGAAGGAAGTGAATTTGACGATACCCTAGGGTACGCTATCGCCTAAGGAATACTTGCTCCGATGACCATACGCGTGCCGATGGCTGACGGAACGCAATCCGGTTGTTAACCGCTTACTTAGTTTACTTTATTGGCTAAACTCGCTTCTTCCTGTCACCCGCCAGCAACGCTATGGAACTTGATTTATCTCGCGCCTGCGAAATTCTGGAGCGCACGCCGCCTACGCTGCAGACACTGCTGCAGGGTCTTTCACCGGAATGGACGCGGGTGACGGAAGGCGGGCAAACCTGGAGCGTCTACGACGTAGTTGGTCACCTGATCCACGGCGAAAAAACCGACTGGCTGCCCCGCCTGGAAATCATGTTGTCGGAGCAGGCCGACAAAACGTTTGTCCCATTTGACCGTCTAGCCCAGTTTCAGGGCAGCCCTTGTCGGCACTGCTGGACGAGTTCAGCACCCTGCGCGCGCGCAGCCTAACGCGCCTGTACGCTATTCAGTTTACGCCTGCAGATATGTCCAAAACCGGCTTGCACCCGGCACTTGGTGAAGTCACCTTATCCCAGTTAGTAGCCACGTGGGTGGTGCACGACCTAAACCACCTAAGTCAGATTGCCCGGATCATGGCCACTCAGTACCAAGCTGCGGTTGGCCCCTGGGTGGAGTATTTAGGCATCTTACGCCGATAAGTACCTCATTCTAGTATAGCCCCTCCCAGTAAAGGCCCCTTACCGGGGGAATAGAAAGGCAATACACTCGACAGGCGAAATAGTAAGCGCATGCCCATCGGGCGTCGTACCAGTGCGACCGTTGAACCGATAAGCGGCGCCTTCCTCTTGCTCATTTTTCCCACTACGGTCTTATGGCTACCCCAGCGCCCTTCGCCTGGCCGGCGTTATACCTGAATCTGAGTTTGAATCTCTTTGGCCTGCTCACGATTGGATTGTGCAATATCCGGCACCAGTATTGTGAGGTCCTTGCCACCTATCTCTACGGGGCACTGTTTCTAGGCGTTCCGTTGTTTGGGCTGACGCTATGGGGCGCTCCCTCGGGCACCTTTACGCGGCCACGCCTCGCCCAAGCCCGGCGCTACCGACGCGTGTTCTTGCTCAATCTCAGGATCGTGGCTGTGTTCTTCATTCCCGCCATTGTTGCCGTTTTCCTGAACTAGTGTGCCTTTGCTACTCGTCTATTTAGGTGGCGCTCAACAACTGCCTCCAGCCCACCTGGACAGGTGTGAAACGCACAATTGTAAAATGACAATTAAGTCAAAACGCTAGTAAGAGGGGGGCTAGCTCTTGACTAAAAAGGGCTGAAGCACCGTCGCCTTTGTTTGCCAGGCTATCTGCTTTAACGCTTATACTAATCACTGAAGGGCCAAGGTTGCAACGGCAAGGAAATGTCCTGGACTACCCGCCACAACAGCTGCTCTCCTTTTCGTGCGTGGCGAAGAAAGGGGCCTCCACCGCTGTTTTCGTTAGGTTCTGACAGGCAGACAAGGCCTTTCAACGGCAACCGAAAAGCCAAGCTTTTATACCGGCTCCTTCCGGTTGCGCATCCTATATTCGGATAGCCCTATGCTGGCTCCGACGGGCAGCTAGTTCCGGGCCTTTTCCGGCCGGGACTCTCCTTGGGAGAGCCGGACGAGGTTGTCCGATTATCTTCTTTCCCCTTTTTGCTATGAAACACCCACGTACCCCGTTTCTCGCGTTCGCGGCCGGCCTGCTGTTGGCCCTGCCCGCCGCGCAGGCGCAGATTGCTCCGACGGCCGCAACCCGCCCGCAGCCCGTTAGACCCCACTTACCGGCCCATCTGCGTCTACCGGCCGGTGCGCCCGCCTTGCGCCACGCGCTACCCCTGCTCCCAGCCGACGCGGACGGCCTGCGCCCCCGGGCCAAGGGTAGTGCGCCCCGGCCCGCTCCCGGCCAGCGCCTGAGCACGGAGACCGTGCAGCAAGCCTGGGTGGCGCGCTATACGGGGGGGCGCAACAGTGGCTTTGACGGGGCCACGGCCGTGGCCACCGACGCGACCGGCAACGTCTACGTCACGGGCTACGCTTATCAGGCTGCCAGCTACGACTATGCCACCGTCAAGTACGCGCCCAACGGCCAGCAGCTGTGGGAAGCGCGCTACAATGGGCCCGCGGGCGGCGATGAAATAGCGACCGCCCTGGCGGTAGACGCGAGCGGCAACGTGCTGGTAACGGGCTACTCCTTCAATGGCAGCAACTACGATTATCTCACCCTCAAGTATTCGCCGAATGGCCAGCCGGTATGGCAAGCGCGTTACAACGCGCCCGCGGGCGGCGACGACGTGGCCACGGCCTTGGCGGTGGACGCCCTAGGAAATGTGGCTGTGACCGGCACCTCGCAGGGCACGGCCCAAACCGGCTACGATTACGGGGTGGTGGTCTACCGCGCTACCGGAGAGCTGCGCGCCGAAGGACGCTACACGGGCGTGACGGCCAACGCCGATGTGCCCGAGGCCGTGGGCGTGGACGCGGCGGGGGACGTGTACGTAACCGGCACTTCGTATGCGAGCACGCAGAGCGAGTATGCCACCGTCAAGTTCGCTGGCACCAGCGGGCAGGGCTTGTGGCGAGCGCTCTACAACGGGCCCGGCACGGGCTACGATCTGGCGCGGGACCTGACGGTAGATGCCACGGGCAACGTAATCGTGACCGGCACCAGTGAGACCGGCAGTGGCCAGTACGACTACGCCACGGTCAAGTATGCTCGTACCAACGGCCAGCAACAGTGGGTGAGCCGCTACAACGGGGGGGCAACGGCTACGACGAAGCCACGGCCCTCACAACCGACGCCGCAGGCAACGTGCTGGTGACCGGCTACGCCGACACAGGCAACCAGAACTGGGATTACCTCACGCTTAAGTATGCCACCGCGAGCGGGGCACCCCAGTGGCAAGCGCGCTATAATGGCCCGGATGGCGGCTACGACGAAGCCCGGGAGGTGGCCGTCGATGGCCAGGGCAACGTAACCGTCACCGGCCGCTCCTTCAACGCGCAGGGTCAGAGCGAATACGCCACCGTCCGCTACGCCGGCGCGAGTGGGCAGGCCCTGTGGCAGGTGCGGGCCCTGGGCCCTAACGGCGAGTCGCAGGCACCGACCGGCCTGGCGGTCGATGCGGCGGGCAACGTGGCTGTCACCGGGTCGGTGGTGCTTAGCTCGAGCGATACGGACTACGCCACGCTTCGCTATTCGGCTACCGGCCAGCTCACGTGGCGCGCCCGCTACGCGAGTCCGTTCGCACAAAGCGCGGAGGCGCCCACCGACCTGGCCGTGGATGCGGCCGGCAACGTGTACGTGACGGGCACTGCCCCCGACCTAGTAGATGGCCGCAGCAATGATTACCTGACCCTCAAGTACGCGCCCAGCGGTCAGCAGCTCTGGGAGGCGCGCTATAGTGGGCCCTCCCCCGGCTACGAGATGCCGCTGGCCGTGGCCGTGGACGCGGCCGGCAACGTGTACGTAACGGGCACCTCGGCCGGGATCGGGGGCGATACGAGCCCGAACCGCGACGTGGCCACCATCAAGTATTCGCCGACCGGCCAGCAACTGTGGGTGGCGCGCTATGATGGTCCCGACCCGGTTGGCAGTGGCGATTTTGGCAGCGACCTGGCCCTCGACGCGGCGGGCAACGTGCTTGTCACCGGCTTCTCCACCGGCCTCGGCACCAACTACGACTATCTCACGCTCAAGTACTCCCCGAGTGGCCAGCCACTCTGGCAGGCGCGCTACAACGGCCCGGCCAATGGCAGTGATGTGGCCCAGAGTGTGGCCGTGGACGCGGCGGGCTATGTGGTCGTGACGGGCTCCTCGGAGGGGTGAACACCAGCCGGGACTACACGACGGTCAAGTACTCGCCGACCGGGCAGCAGCAGTGGGTGGCCCGCTACAACGGGCCCGGCAACAGCTCGGATCAGGCGCGGGAAGTAGCGCTGGACGGGGCGGGCAACGTGCTGGTGACCGGCAACGTGTCGGTGACTGTACCCGGCGGGGTGAGCGGCTCGGCCACGGTGAAGTATTCGGCCAGCGGCCAGCAGCTCTGGGCCGCCTTTTACGCCGGGGCTCGACGTACGCGCTGACCGTGGACGGGGCCGGCAACGCGTTGGTGCTGGGCGGGGCCGCGAGTTTGAGCGTTCCCTCGCAGTGCGCCCTGCTCAAGTATGCCGCCGGTAGCGGCCAGCAACTCTGGGAAGCCCGCTTTGCCGGCAGCAGCGGCCCGAGCGACGTGGCCGTAGACGGGGCCGACAACGTGTACTCGGTCTGCACGAGCGACAGCCGTGAGAGCAGCGGCAACTCGGATTTGCTGACCCGCAAGCACGCGCCCACGGGCCAGTTGGTATGGGAAGCGCGCTACAATGGACCGGGGAACGGCACCGAGCAGACCGCTCGCCTAGCCGTCGATGCGGCCGCTAACGTGTACGTGACCGGTCTCTCCACGGGCCAGGGCACGGGCATCGACTTCGCCACGCTTAAGTATGTGCAGCCGAGTAGTGCGCTGGCTGGTCGAGAAGCGCCCCCCTTCTTGGTACCAGCCCCGGCGACGGAGCTGCCCTTGACGCTATATCCCAATCCGGTGACCGGCCCGGCCACGGTGCGCTTCCGTCCGGCGCAGGAAGGGGCGGCGCAGGTGGCAGTCTACAATCAATTCGGCGAGTCGGTCGCCACCCTCTATCAGGGTTCGGTGCGCCGCGGGCAGCTCTACGAGCTGTCGTTGGCGGGTGAAAAGATGCCGGCAGGCTTGTACACCTGCGTGCTGCTGGTCGGGGACCAGCGCGAATCCGTGCGCCTGGTCGTTGCGCCCTAAGCAGCGGCGATCCATGAAAAGCGTCTCCTGCTTGAAACAGGGGACGCTTTTTTGATGGCTCTGCCGGCAAACAGCGCACGAGGGAACCGGTCAACAATACGGGGTAATGCGCCGGGTTTTAGGGAATCTTGTGCCAGAGGACCTGGACTAGGATGCCGAAAGGTAACACCCACAATTCCATAGTTGGTGCGACCAACCCTTGCGATAAGGGCCCCTTATCGAGGGTAATTGACCCGCAGGCAATTGGACTATTGAAATAGCAAGCACAAGTTGGTCAGCAATAGGACTTGGGTGATCGTGCTACCAGTCAGTGCCACCTTATTTTAGAACAAGATACTTCATATTCTTTTTGCTTCACTTGACGCTCGCACTACCTTCCTCAGCGGCTACTCATCGGTTTGGCTTGGGCCTTCAACCAAAGCGACGGAGTGGCTAACCGACGCATTCAGCTCCGCCATAATTTCCCCAAACAACCGGATGGATTTGAGTCGGTCTTCCAGGGCGTACATGCTGGAAGCAGTGATGAGCTCATCGGCCTGCGTTTCAACCAGAAAGGCTTGTAGCTGCTGCTTGACAGTTTGCTTGCTGCCGACAAAAGAATACTTGAGCATTTGGTAGACCGAAGGGTGCTGCCACAGGCCTTCTAGTTCTTCGGTCATGGCAGTCGGCGGTTGCAAGGGCTCTTTCGTTTTCCCCGTCAACATGCCCACAAACATGCGGATGACGCTCGTGAACTGTCGTTGGGCTTCTTCGTCGGTATCAGCCACGTAGGCGTTGAGGGCCACGATGGTATACGGTTGGCTCAGCGCCGCTGAAGGCTGAAACTCGTTACGATAAATCTGCAGCGCTTGGTGCAGGTGCGTGGAGGCAAAGTGGCTGGCAAACGCGTAGGGTAGGCCCAGCTTGGCCGCCAAGTGGGCACTATCGGTGCTGGAACCTAAGATGTAGAGCGGTACCTCGGTGCCCTCGGCTATAGGGGCGCGCACGGTGGCCTGTTGGTTGGCGGGGGAGAAGTAGGTCTGAATCTTACCAATTTCCTGCGGAAAGGCCTGGGCGGCCTGCATGAAATCCGACCGGATGGCTTGCGCGGTCGGCGAGTCGGTACCCACCGCCCGGCCTAGCCCCAAATCGATGCGGCCCGGATAGAGCTGCGCCAACGTGCCAAATTGCTCGGCCACAATCAACGGCGAGTGGTTAGGCAGCATGATGCCGCCGGAGCCCACCCGGATGGTCGTCGTATTTTCGGCCACGTAGCCAATGAGCAAGGGGGCGCGTTGCTGCCGATGTTATCGGAGTTATGGTGTTCGGCCAGCCAGTAGCGGGTGTAGTGGGCGGCTTCGGCGGCCTGCGCCAGTGCCAACGAATTGCTGAGGGTCTGCTTCACCGTATCGCCTTGCGAGACGATGGCGAGGTCTAAGATGGAATAAGCGACTGATTGCTTTTCCGGACGGTTGGACTCGTTCACAGGAGTAGACATAACTTCTTTAGATAAGGGGCCGCTGGTAGCAGCAGGCCGGATGCTTGACTAACAGCAACAGAAGGAGCGCTGCTAAATAGTACGGAACGCTGGTTTTGGTAGCTCAAGATTTTCCCGCAGGGTTTTCGCTTCGTATTCCCGATGGAAGAGGCCTCGTTCCTGCAGAATGGGTACCACCAGTTCGATAAAGTCCCGTAGCCCGTGCGGATGGTCTTGCCGGACCATGAACATATCGATTGCCCCGGCTTCGTACCACCTCTGTATTTCCGTGGCAACTCGCTCGGCCGAGCCCATAAACAGGGGACGGGGATGTGCGAGTACCGTCCCAGCGCGAGGATTTCCTGATACTTCTGGTAGGCCTCGGCATCGGTACGACCCACGATGGGGTTTTGTGACACCGCCCGCACAAAGTTTTCCGGTATCCTGCCTTTTTCAACTAGCTTCGTTGTCAGCGCATTGGAGATGGGCAAGGTTTCCTCGAAGGTGCTGCCGGCCATGAATACGCCGTCGGTGTAGGAAGTAGCTAGGTCCACGAAGGTGGGGAGCTACCGGCCATGTACAGGACGGGCCGGCCCTGTACCGAGCGACTCAGATTCAGCGGACCATCCACCGAGAAGTACTTTCCCCGGTAATTAACGGGTGAATCTTGCGCGGATTCAGAAACACGCCGCTTTCCTTATCGCGGGGAAAGGCGTCGTCTTCGTAGGTGTCCCACAAGCCCAGCAGAATTTCCAGAAATTCCCGGTGCATGGGGTACTGGTCGGCTTTGCCGAGGTGGCCCCGGCTGAAGTTCACCATGCCGCCTGGATTGGAGGTGATGGCGTTCAGCGAGGCCCGGCCCTTGCTGAGTTTGTCCAACGACAACACCTGCCGGGCCAGATTATACGGGTCGGTGTAGGAAGTCGAAGCCGTCAGCGAGAGGCCCAGGCGCTCCGTTTTCATGGCCAGGGCCGACATAAGGGACACTCCCTCAAACATGCTCAGGTAGTAGGGAATGTTGCCGGGGCCGACATGGCTCACGTCGTACAAAAACAAGGTTTCAAACTTGGCCTGTTCCGCCAGCTGCGCCTGTTGAATGAAAAAATCGATGTTTTCGCCAGCATCGGCGGGCATGTCCGGGTGGCGCCAGGAGGAAAAATTCCACCCCGGCCCATCAATGACCGCGGCTAGCTTTAGTGTTTTTCTGTTATTCATCACGTAGGAGTGTGCATGCGTGTATTTGCCAGGTAGGTCCTTACGCCTGGCCTAGGGTCGGGCGTAGGCCTACCTGGCAAACAGAACTTCCTAGCTGGCGGAGGGCGTCCCGCTGACGCTACCCACCGGCAGCACGGCGTTCAGTACGGCTAGTTCTTGGCTTTCTACCTAGATTCTTTGGTAGCTGACTCCACAATGGCAGCCTTGTGCTCCTCCAAAAATTCCCGTAGGGTTTTGGCCGGTCTGCCGAGAACGTAGGGAATATCGTTCTGCACCATGGACATATACGACATTCGGCCGTCGAGCATCTGCGTCACAAACTCGATGTTGGCATTCGCATACCAGCTCTCCCCGCCATTCGCCACTATCTGCTCAATCACCTCTTTAAAGCCGGCGAGTCCTTTGTTCTCATACTTGATTTCCAGACCGGTCACGTCGCTCAACAGCGCCGCAATTTCCTGCCCGTTGAAGGTTTCTACGCTCAGCCAATAGTGCTGCCCCCCGTGGCGCTCCGGCCCATCGACGAGGGCTTTGGCGGCCATCGCCGCAATATCACTGGAAGAAATGTAGCCGATGCGGCGGTCGTCCCAGTAGCCGGTGTAGGTCAGGTTTTTGGGGATGTATAGCCCCGTGAACACCTCCATAAACATGTTCGGGTGGAGGTGGGTCCAGGCGATGCCGCTGGCCTCGATGTACTTTTCAATCAGCTGGTGCCAGGCAAAGTGGGCATCGGTGGTATCCCACTCCGCAAACACGCCCACGTGCACGATATGCTGGACGCCCGCCTTTTTGGCCGCATCCACCAGGGTTTTGCTCTGCGTAAGCATGGCTACCGTGTAGCCGGTTAGGAGAAACACCCGGTCCACCCCAGCCAGCGCCAGCGCGAAGGTTCTGGGGTCATCCAGGTCCAGGTATTTGCAGTCTTTGCCTTTATGGGTAAGCTGCTCTACTACCTCCTGCTTGCGCGAGGTGCTGCGCACGTTGACCGCTTGACCTTCCAGGTCTTTGATGACTTGACGGCCGATGGTGCCGCTGGCGCCCAGGACCAGGACGGTCGGATTTTGCTTGTTTTCCATGGGAGGTTGCGCTGAATTTGTAATAGGTTGGTGGGGCCGGGAGCGGCTACGAAGGCACTAGGGTCGGGGCGGCCGGCGTAGGGCTCTACATGCCCAGCGAGCGGTTCAGGGCCAGGAGGTCTTCGCGCGTGGGAGGCGTGCCGCGCTGCGTGAGTTGGGCTATAATCTGGTCGCGCACCTGCGGGCCCTTGCCCGGCACGGCGGCGGCCAGGGCTTGGGTCAGCTCCGGGGTCGTGAGGTCGGTGCAGTAGGCCGGCGTGCCCGGCTGCTGCCGCCACGAGTCGGCCAGGCTACCCCCGTCCACCACGTCGAAGCCGGTGTCGTTGATGAGCGCAGCTACTACCTGCTTGGCACGCTCGTCGTCGCCGGCTACCGAAATGGCAATGCGGCCGGGCGTACCGGGGCAGTGCTGCCCGCAACCAGCGTCTGGGACAGGATATTGTTATAGGCTTTGATGATGGGGCGACCCAGCTGCTCGGCCACCCACACGCTTTCGACTTGCCCGTTTTCTAAGGCGTCGATTTTCTCGTCCCGTTGCGGGTAGTAGTTGCTGGTATCCGCCACCACCACCTCCGTGGGCAGGTCGCGCAGCAGGCCAGCGGGGAGCTTCGGAATGGCATGCAGGGGGATGCTGACGAACACCACGTCCACGTCCTGCACTACTTCCGGCAGGGTGGCAGGGGCCACGCCTAGCTCCCGGGCTTTTTGGGCCAACTCGTCGGGCTGGCGGGTGTTGGTTACTTTCACTTGGTGGCCGGCAGCCACCAGCTTTTGCGCGAGGGGAGCCCCGATGGAACCAGTGCCGATAATGCCAATCTTCATAAAGCGAATGCGTAAGCGTGAAAAGAAGGGGGTTACATCAGTTCGCCCAACAGGCGGGCTGAGCTGAGCTGACCTGAGAACCTTGCGCCTGGTCTAGAATCGCTCTTGAGCCGGGCACAAGGTTCGCTCTGCCGAACGTGGCTGCCTAGGCGGCTACTGCGGCGTCGGTGGTGACGGTGAGCTTCACGTCGATGTTGCCGCGCGTGGCGCGCGAGTAGGGGCAGGTATGGTGGGCCTTTTCCACAATTTCCTCGGCCTGGGCTTGGTCTACGCCGGGCAGGTTGGCTTGCAGGGCGACGCCGAGGGTGGGCAGGTTTTCTTCGTTCATGAACAGCTCTACCTGGGCATCTACGGAGATGTCGCCCACGTTCACCTTGACTTGGCGCGCAATGTGAATGACGGCATTGCCGAAGCAGGCGGCGTAGCCGGCAGCAAAGAGCTGCTCGGGGTTGGTGGCGCCTTCGCGGGCCCGGCCGCCTAGGCTGCGGGGCATGGTCAGCTCCAGGTTGAGCACATGGTCGGTTGATTCAATACGGCCGTCGCGGCCGCCGATAGATTTAGCTTGCGCCGAGTGCAGGATGGTAGTTGCCATGATAGTAGCTTGAGATTTTGTTAAAAAGAACCTAGGAATTAGCATGGTCCGGCTACCCCTTACCTAGCTGCCGGGCGCGGTTGCCGGCCACCACTTCTTTGCGCGTAGGCCACGCTTCGCGTTGCAGCAGTTCCGAGATAATCTCATCGCGTATCTGCGGGGCCTTGCCGGGCACGGCGTTGGCCAGGGCCTGGGTCAGCTCGGGGGCCGTGAGGTCGGTGCAGTAGGCCGGCGTGCCCGGCTGCTGCCGCCACGAGTCGGCCAGGCTACCCCCGTCCACCACGTCGAAGCCGAAGTCGTTGCAGAGGTCGGATAGGATTTGTTTGGCGCGCGCGTCGTCGCCCGCAATGGAAAGGGCAATGCGGCCGGGCGTGCCGGGAACGGTGCCGCCGTTGGCAATCGTCTCGGCCAGCAGGTTGTTGAAGGCTTTCAGGAGGGGCGGCCCAGCTGCTCGGCCGCCAGCACACTCTCCGGCTGGCCTTGCTCCAGTGCCTCGATTTTCTCGTCGCGGAAGGGATAGTAGTTGCCGGTGTCCACCACGATTACCTCGGGGGTAGCGACCGGAACAGGTCCTTGGGAAACTCGGCAAGCACCTTGAACGGCACGGCGATAAACACAAGGTCCACGTCCTGCACCACGTCTGGCAGGGTGGCAGGGCTAGCCCCCAATTCCTGGGCTTTGCGAGCCAGCTCGGTCGGCTGGCGGGTGTTGGTTACTTTCACTTGGTGGCCGAGAGCAGCCAGGTTTTTGGCCAGGGAGCCGCCGACGGGGCCGGTGCCAATGATTCCGATTTTCATGGGATGGGAGTTGAGTAATTTATCGTTTCCACGACAAGGACCTGCTTCGTCCCTTCCTGAAAACGCATTGTTAAGCAGTGGCTGGCGGTCAGAGAACTACCTCATCTTCAGCAACTGCAGAAAGCTTTCCAGCTCCTGCAGCTTTTCTGTATTGATAGTCAAATACATGTTGCGGCCTTCCTTACACGAATCAACCAGCCCCGCATCTACCAGCGCCTTGACGTGATGCGACATAGCTGGCTGACTGATGGGCACAACCTCAAACAGATGGGCGCATCCCAGCCGCTGCGCCCGCGCAATCTCCTGCAACATGCGCAGGCGGCTGGGGTCGCTCAGGGACTTGGCTAGCTTGACGAGAGACTTGGTATCCATAACAGGAGGGTGGGGAGAGGAGGATTTTGCTTGGCATTCGCTGGCCGAAGTAGGGAGGGTGAACAGAGTCGATAGCAGCTTGTAAGACGTTTCCTATTGCCAGCCACCGCCCACGGCCCGGTACAACTCCACATTGGCCCCTAGCTGGGTGCGTTTCAGCGAAGCCAGCTCCAGTTCGCTTTGCAGCGCGTTACTCTGGGCCGTGATGACTTCCAGGTAGCTGGCCAAGCCGCTACGGAACAGCAGGTTGGCATTGGTCGTTGCTTGGCGCAACACCTGCACGCGCTCCGTGGCGATGGCCTGCTGGGTCTGCGTGCGCGTGATTTGTCCTAAGGCATCCGATACTTCGCCCACCGCCACCAGCACCTGCTGGCGGAACTGAATCACCGTCCGCTCGCGGTCAATCTGGGCCTGCTGGTACTGCGTGCGCAACGCCCCGCGCTGAAACAATGGCTGGGTGAGCCCCGCGGCGGCCGTGCCAAACAGCGAGGCCGGCACGCTAAACCAATTGCTGGCCTGGAAGGCGTTGAGGCCGCCCTGGGCCGTGATGGCCAGCGTGGGGTAGAGTTGCGCTTTGGTGTAGCCCACCGTGGCGTTGGCCCGGTCGAGGGCCAGCTCGGCACTGCGCACGTCGGGCCGCCGGGCCAGGAGCGCCGCCGGCACCCCGCCCGCGGCCACCACCGGCACTTGCACCCGCAGCAGGTTGCCGGTGCGGCTAATGCCGCCTGGCATCCGCCCGGCCAAGATGCTCAGGGCATCTTCCTGCACCGTGATGGCCTGCTCGAACTCGGGATGAGGCCGGCCGCCGTCAGGCGCTGCACCTCGACCTGCTGCACAGCCAGGGCCGTTACTTGGCCAGCGGTGAACTGCAGCCGGGTGAAGCGCAGGGTACTGTCGGTGAGGGCGAAGTTGCGCCGGGCCACGGCCAACTGGGTGTCCAGCATGAGCAGGTTGTAATAGCCCTGGGCCACTTGCGCCACCACCTGCGTTTGCACGGCTTTGCGGGCTTCCTGGCTTTGCAGGTAGGCGGCCAGCGCCTCCTGCTTGCGGCTGCGGATTTTGCCCCAGATGTCGGCTTCCCAGCTGATGGCCGGCGCTAGATTGTAATCCTCGATGTGCTTGGTGCCCAGAAACTGGCTGAGGGAAATACCGTTCAGGCTGTTGTTGGAGGGCCGATTGGTCGTTACGCCCGCTTGCAAGGTCGCGGCCGGAAAGTAGCCGAGCCGAGCCTGCTTGAGCGTGGCCTGCGCCGAGGCGATATTCTGAATAGCTTGCTGCAAGTCGTTGTTGCGCCGAGTGGCGCTGTCGAGCAGTTGCTGCAAGGCCGGCTCGGTGAAAAAGCTTCGCCACGGCAAGTTGACCACGGAAGTTGTATCGGCGTTGGTTGCCGTGCGGTAGGTGGCCGGCAGCGGCAGGGCAGGCAGGGGGACGTCTTTCGACACGTTGCAGGAGGCTGCCAATAGCAGCCCGGCCAGCACCAGCGGTAGCTGGTGCCAGAGAGTTTTTCTAGAAGTAGTCATGGGGGTTAGCTAACCGTGGCGTGGGCCGGCACCCGCTTCAACTCAGCGGAAGCCGGGCTGGGCGCTTGGGAACCGGGCGTACCGCTGAGGCGCTCGTTCAGGCGTTGAAAAATCACGAATAGCAACGGGATGAGGAACAGGCCGA
This sequence comes from Hymenobacter volaticus, assembly GCF_022921055.1. GTDB lineage: Bacteria > Bacteroidota > Bacteroidia > Cytophagales > Hymenobacteraceae > Hymenobacter > Hymenobacter volaticus. The sequence goes on along the minus strand of NZ_CP095064.1, from coordinate 249,684 downwards.
GCACCACGCCCGTGAGCATGCCGCCCGCGGCCCCGATGCTGATGGAATGGTTGCCCTGCGCGGAAGGACCCTGAGCCCGCATCATGGGCAGCAGCCCGACCACGAAGGCCAGCGAGGTCATCAGGATGGGGCGCAGGCGCGAAGCCGAGGCATTGAGCGCGGCCTGCACCAGCGGCTCGCCCGCGTGGCGGCGCTGCAAGGCAAACTCCACAATGAGGATGGCGTTCTTAGCCAGCAGGCCAATAAGCATAATCAAAGCCACTTGCACGTAGATGTTGTTGGTGATGCCGGCAAAGCCGATGGCCGCGAACACCCCGACCATGCCCGCCGGCAGCGACAGCAGCACGGCAAAGGGCAGAATGTAGCTCTCGTACTGGGCCGCCAGCAGGAAATACACGAACACCAAACACATCAGGAACACGACAGTCGACTGATTGCCCGACGAGATTTCCTCGCGCGTCAAGCCCGAAAACTCGTAGGTGTAGCCCGAGGGCAAGTACTTCTCGGCTACCAGCTCCACGGCCTTGATGGCATCGCCGGAGCTATAGCCTTTTTTGGGCACCGCGTTAATGGTCAAGGCATTGAAGAGGTTGTAGCGCGAGGCCGTTTCCGGCCCGAACACCCGCTTGAGGCGCACCAGCGTGGCCAGGGGTACCATCTCGCCCCGGTCGTTTTTCACAAACACCCCGTTCAGGGCCGAGGGGTCGGCGCGGTTGGCCTTGTCGGCCTGCACCACCACCCGGTAGTACTTGCCAAAGCGGTTGAAATCCGAGGCCTGGGCGCTGCCGAAGTAGGCCTGCATGGTTTGCAGCACGCGCTGCACGCCCACGCCCAATTGGGCCGCTTTCACTTCGTCCACTTCCGCCTCCAGTTGAGGATAGTCGGCCCGGAATGAGGTGAAGGCGACGCCAATAGCTGGCTGCTTCATCAACTCGGCGATAAAGTCCTGGCCTACCCGCCCGAGCTTGGGCAGCTCGCCGCCGGTGCGGTCCTGCAACACCACTTCCAGGCCTTCCACGTTGCCAAAGCCCGGCACGGTGGGCGTGGTAAACACGAACGTATCGGCCCCCTTGATGGTCGCGGCCGCCTTTTCGCGGATGGTGGCCATGATGGCGTTGATGTCCTGCACTTCGCCCCGCTCCGGGATGGGTTTCAGAATAACGAACGCCGTGAGCGCCGAGGCGCTGTTCGACGAAGTCAGGATGCTAAAGCCCGTCAGCAAATTGATTTTCTCGACGGACGGCATGGTCCGTAGTTGCTCCTCCAGCTGCAAGCCCACGTGGTTGGTGCGGTCGAGCGACGCGCCGGCCGGCAAGGACATGGCAATAGCCACAAAGCCCTGGTCTTCCGACGGGATAAAGCCGGAGGGCGTGCGCTTGGCCAGCCAGCCGGTAAGCACGGCTACCAGCACCAGGCCGCTCAGCCCCACCCACTTGTGGCGGAGCAGGAACTTGATACTACCCACGTAGCGGCTAGTCAGCCGCTCGAAGCTGCGGTTGAAGCCCGCAAAAAAGCGGGTTTTAAACGTGCTCGGGCGGCGTGGTCCCCGTCGTGCGGGGTGTGCTTGAGAAAGAGCGCCGCCAGGGCGGGACTCAACGTCAAGGCGTTGACGGCCGAAATAACGATGGCAATGGCCATGGTAAAGGCAAACTGGCGGTAAAAAACCCCCGTCGAGCCGTCCATTAAGCCCACCGGCAGAAACACGGCCGCCATCACCAGGGTAATGGAGATAATGGCCCCGGTAATTTCGCTCATGGCCTGCGTGGTGGCCGCTTTAACCGAGTGGGCGCCTTCCTCCAGCTTGCTGTGCACGGCCTCCACCACCACAATGGCGTCATCGACCACGATGCCGATGGCCAGTACCAGCGCAAAGAGCGTGAGCAGGTTGATGGAAAAGCCCACCAGCTGCATGAAGAAGAACGTGCCCACGATGGCCACCGGCACGGCAATGGCCGGGATCAAGGTCGAGCGGAAATCCTGCAGGAAGATGAACACCACGATGAACACTAAGATAAAGGCCTCCACCAGCGTGTGCTCCACCTGCTCGATGGAGGCATCCAGCGCCGTTTTGGTGGTGTAGAGCGTCTGCTGCTTCACGCCTTTGGGCAGGTTTTTTTCCAGCTTCTGCATCACCTGCGCCACGGCAATCTGCAGCTCGTTGGCGTTCGAGCCGGCCGTTTGGAAGATGCCGATGTTGATGCCCGGCTTGCCCGAAATGCGCACGTCGCCGTTGTAGGTCGCCGAGCCGAATTCGACGCGCGCCACGTCCTTGAGGCGCAGCATCGAGCCGTCGGCATTGGCCCGGACGATCATGTTTTCGTAGTCCGTGGGCTGGCTGCGCTTGCCTTTGTACTTGATGACGTACTCGAAGGCTTCCTGGCTGCTCTCGCCCAGGCGGCCGGGGCGGCCTCCAGGTTTTTGTCTTGGATGGCGGCCATCACCTCGGCCGGGGTGAGGTTGTAGCTGGCCAGCTGCGCGGGGTTCAGCCAGATGCGCATGGAGTAGGCGCGGTTGCCCCCAAACAGTACCGCCGACCCGATGCCCGGAATGCGCTTGAGCTCGGGCACCAGGTTGATTTGGGCGTAGTTGGTTAAAAAGGTTTGGTCGTACTGGCGCGCATCATCGGAGTAAAGGTTGAGCACAACCACCATGCTGTTCTGCTGCTTGGCCACGGTCACGCCCTGCTGCACCACCTCGGCCGGCAATTGGCTGGTGGCCTGCGCCACCCGGTTCTGCACGTTCACGGCCGCCTGGTCGGGGTCGGTGCCCAGCCGGAAACTCACCGTAATCGCCAGCGAGCCGTCGTTGCTGGCCGTCGAGCTCATGTACACCATGTTCTCCACGCCGTTGATGGATTCTTCCAGCGAGGGTGCCACCGAGCGCAGCAGCGTCTCGGCATTCGCCCCCGGATAAGTAGCGGTCACCAGCACCGCGGGGGCGCAATGTCGGGAAACTGCTGAAGCGGCAGCTTCCACAAGGCCAGCCCCCCAAAATCACCAACAAGATGGAGATGACGGTGGCCAGCACGGGCCGCTCAATAAATACTTTAAACATGACCGAAAACGATTAATTCTGAACGGATTGAGCAGCGACCTTGCCCGGCACGGCGGCGCTGGCCTTCGGAACCTGAGTGGGCTGAATGATTTGGCCTTCCTGCAAGTGGTCCACCCCCTGCAGCACGATGCGGGAGCCGTTTTTCACGCCCTCGCTCACCAGGTAGTTGGCGCCGCTCTTGCCCTGAATAGTGATGGCCTGACGGCTAACGCGGTTGCTGTCGCCCACCGCGTACACGAACACGCGGTCCTGCAGCTCGACCGTAGCAGCGGTGGGAACCAGCAGCACATTGGGGTGCGCTAGGGCCAGTCGGATGGTGCCCGTGTTGCCCGAACGCAGCAGCCCATTGGCATTGGGGAAGGTGGCGCGCAGCGTCACGGCCCCCGTCGTTTTGTTGAACTGCCCGTCGACCATGTCCACTTTGCCGCGCGTGGGGTAAGTGCTTTGGTCGGCCAGCACCAGGGCCACCGGCGGCAAGTGCGCAAGCTTGTCTTGCAACGTCCGGCCGGCGTACTGCTGGCGGAAGGTGATAAAGTCGTCTTCCCCAGCGAGAAGTAGGTATGCACCTCGTGCACATCGGAGAGTTGGGTTAGGGCTTGGGCATCGGTGGGGCCTACCAGACTGCCCTGCTTGGTTTGCAGCCGCCCCAGAAAGCCGCTGACTGGCGCACTAATGGTCGTGTAGCCGAGGTTAATGCGGGCGCTGCTGACCTCGGCCTTGGCGCGCTGCAAGTTGGCTTTCGCTATAACTAGGGCCGCCTGCGCCGTTTGCAGTTGCACCTCCGACACGACCTTGTTCTGCACCAGCGGGGCGAATCGGTCGACTTCCACTTGCGCGCTGGTCACAGCCCCGACCGCCGCTTGCTGAGCCGCTAGCGCATTATTCAGCCGCTCCCGGTAGGGCGCGTCGTTGATTTTGAACAGCGGCTGACCTTTGCGTACGGCTGCTCCCTCATCCACTAGGATACGATCGAGCACCCCCGCTACCTGCGGTCGAATCTCCACGTTGACGACGCCCTCAATGGAAGCCGGGTAATCTTGATACGTGGTTTCAGTGCTGGTATGCAGTATTTGTACCGGTAGGGCTGGGGGGCCAGTATTTGTTGCGGGGCTTGCTGCTCCGCGCAGCCCGCCAGCAGCACGCTGCCGGCTAAAAGAGAAGATAGTTTCATCAGTAAAAAGCGACCCAGACGAGGGTAGTGGGTGAAGTGGTAAGTGCGGTGAAAGGCGACGAAATGATGCTAATTCATCAACTAATAAGCATGTACTTATGTGATAAGGCAAAAAAAAAGCAGAGGCAAAAGCCTTTGCTGGCAGCGGCTACCCTTCTTACTAAGTTTTAGCAAAAGTACGTATCATAAATACATAAGCAACTAATTATGTTTTATTAAAGCAAAAACCCGTTGGCAATACCGCCGACGGGCCAAGGAGCTAGTTACAGCTTAGCACTAGCCGGTTTCAGCAGTTGCAGGAAGTCTTCCAACTCCCGCAGCTTGTCGGCATTGATGGACATGTGCATATTCCGGCCTTCTTTGTGCGACTCAATTAAGCCCGCTTCGGAGAGGGCTTTGAGGTGCTGGGACATCGAGGGCTGGCTGATGGGCACGTATTGAAACAAGTCGGCACACACGGCGATATCCCCTTTTGCAATTTCCTGCAACAAGCGAAGACGGGTAGGGTCACCCAGGGATTTGGCTAATTTGACGAGAGACTTGGTATCCATGTGGCAAAGGTAGGAAATATCTATAACACATGCGCATGAGTTGATGTGTCGAAAACCAGCGCAAGAATGAAAAGGTTCTCCCGCCTGCTAATCCACTATGCCATACCAGGGTTGGTGCCCTGCGCGAAACAGTGACTCCAGGGAGCTTTTTACGGGGCGTACCGCAGGGCTAAGTGCTGCTTACGCCTAGTTCATCACCAGCCTATCGTGTTGTCTAGCCTGTCTTGTCCTGAAACAGGGTGACGGTTCTGATAACTCGTAATCTATTTCAGGACAGGTACTCGGCTAGGCGTTTCGTAAATCGAGCGTTTTCGTGGACGAAACAACATCATCTTGTTCAAAAAAACGCTCCAATAGCAGGACAGACAAGACCAGGATGCTTGATCCTAGAGAGGAGCGTTCCGGCCAAAGTAGACTTGGGGAAGCCTTTTGGCCGTATCAATCCGCACCTGCCTACCCCGCTCGACAATGCGCCAGGGCAGCGGCTCATCGATAAAATCGGTGCGGGTCATGAGTTGCAGGTTGTGTTGCTGCAGCACCCGGTCGATTTCCTGATGTAGAGCCCGAGGGTTAACCAAGAGGGTAGGATATTTTGTGTCATAGACAAAGACTAGATAGTCTCGGTGACGCGCCCAAAAATGGGGATAGCGGTGCTGCGTTTGAGGGTGGATGCTCACTTGACTCAGATACACGCATTGCCCGGCATCGATTCCCATCCACGAAAGGGCGACCACCGCTCTCTTTTTCTCTACATGAACTTGGGTAATATAGCGTTCGATGTAGCCGTGTATAGTGGAATCGAGCGTTATTTCATACAAAGCAGGAGCCGGTTGCGCCACCGCAGACGACTCTCCCCGATCGGTACACGAGTACAGCAGCAAACACAGCCAGAAGAGCAACCAGGAGGATAACGGCATAAAGCGACTTTAATAAGTAAGCTCTAGTAAAGTATAGCCCCATTTCCTTGAAACATCCTAGTTAGTGGCTCAAAAAAGGTGCTTTACAAGAGATTTGTTATAAACCGGAAAAGTGATAATTTTCATGCTACCCAGTTGATGAGACACATTACTTTTTCCTGTTGTGCATTCGTCTGAGTTCGCTAAAAAATATACAGCTCCGTTGACTGGATGCACGCCGGCCGGGAAGACATGCTTAAAAAGCTGGACGCCTTTCGGATCTACCACGAGGTGCACACGCTCCCTGATACGCCGCATACTTTTCCCCTGTTTACGCCGTGGTTTGCGCCAACGCTAGACTACACCGCGGCCTTTTTAGACAAGGTTTTCAAGCGTTAGTCTTTATAAGATGGCTGAGGTAACTGAACGAGTCGTCAGAACCACGTAGAGACGCCTACTTGCGTCTCGCCGAGCGCGCCGGCCGAACGGTTTTGTTCAACGACAAGACGCAAGTAGGCGTCTCTACGTCGATTTAGTGGCCTTTCTTACTAGCTCAAACAACTTTTAAGAAGTCGACCCATCAGTCAGTTTATGTCCTCACCTTCACGCTTACAACACTGGTTCCGGCTCCTGCTTTCTTGCACGGTGCTGGCGCTGCTACCTAGCTTGGCCTGCGCCCAGGCATCAGCTGTGCCGCCCAAAACGCTAGCCCACCCAACCACGGCCGCGCTAGCCAGCAAGAAAGGTAAAATTGCTATTCCTGGCGCGCAGCTGTACTACGAGGAAATCGGGCGCGGCGCCCCGGTAGTGCTGCTGCACGGCCATTCCTTTGACCGGCGCATGTGGGACCCGCAAGTGGCGGCGCTGGCGCGGCACTACCGGGTTATTCGTTACGATATGCGTGGCTACGGCCTATCGTCGGTGCCCGTGGAAGGTCAGCAATTCCTGCACGCCGACGATCTGTACCAGTTGCTCCAAGCCCTGCATATTCCCAAAGCCCACTTGGTGGGGGTCTCGCTCGGCGGTTTTGTGGCCGTCGACTTCATGGCCCTGCACCCCGAAAACGTGCTGTCGGTGGTGTCATGCAGTGGCAGTATTTACTCTAGGCCGGGACCCGAGCAGCCTATCACGGAAGTTGAGGTGGCGCGCCGCCGCACCGAAATCACACAGCTGCAAGCGCGTGGCACTACCGCTTTCAAAGCCCAGTGGCTAGCATCCTTATTGAAATCAAGCGGGCCGGATTCCGTCCGGTCAGCACCCTTGCTGCGCCAAATGGTGCAGGATTGGTCGATGTGGCAGCCGCTGCACGTGGAGCCTAGGGTGTTGCTCGGCCACTCGCTCGTGCCCCAGCTCCGCGCCCACCCGGTGCAAGTGCCGTTGCTGTTGCTGGCTGGCGCCCGTGAATCAGTTGCTCGCCAGCAAGACAATCAAACGCTTCAACAACTCGTGCCCGGCGCGCAAGTGGCCGTAGTGCCCAATGCCGGCCACGTCGCTAATCTCGACAATCCGAATGCGTTTACGCACACCATTATTTATTTCATAGAATCTATACGTAACACTCACAAACTATAGTTACTAACATACCAAGGCACTGAAAAAGAGAGCTAAGGCAGAGCTATTCCTGACAGAAATTAAAGTTAGCAGGTCACGCCCCGGTCTGAGCCCGTTTGCAGCGCGGCCTAGTCTGCCAAGTATAAGAGATTGTCGCGCAAGACACTGCAGCTACGCGGTCGGGTTGCACCAAGCGGCAGACAGCGCTACTTACCTGAGCAACACATCCACCGTGTGCCACTGCTGCACGTGCGCATGCTGGTGGTGCAGCACTGCCAGCAGCGTGGCGGTCCGGGTTGAGGTAGATGGTGGACCCAAACGAAAAGGGCGTACGTGCAGCAATGACGAGGGAGTAGTGGACGGTTCGGGAAACGGAAGGCGGCACCAGTCACGTAGCGTAATGTGACTAGCTACAACCAGCGCGGCGGGATCCAATGTGGTTCGGGATCCCTGCTTTGAGGAAAGCAAGCGCTGGCAAACCAGACACCAGAGGCCATAGAAACAGGGCAAACAGCCGCATTATGGCCGGTTTTCTACACTACCCTAGACGGGAGTGACGGCCGCTTAGGCAAGGAGTGGCCTTCTGCAACAGCCACGAGCGTTTTGCGAGACGCTCAAAACGTTAAATCCGACAGTCCAGCTTTAACGCGAATTTGTGCTCTTACTCTTGCGCTACCCCGATACATACGCTGGATACCGGCTTTGGCCAGGCGGCGCAGGTTGGCCACCACCGACTTGTTGTCGTCACTAACGACGTATTTCAGGGCGTGGCCATGCTCGCGGTCGATGCCCATGTCGTCCCCGCCCACGGGCAGGTTCCGAATGTGTCCCACCGAGGCAGCTACCTGGTCGTCGGGCCCCACGTAGCCCCTTCTTTTTTAATCGTGTTGGGACTTTCAACGATACGATAATATGCTTCCTGCCGGCTAGCTAGTGCGCAACGAAATTACCAAGCCGAATTAGCCCTGGGAAGAAAAAGGAACGAGGAGTAAAAAGGCGGGGGTGAAGGGGATGAGTTGGCTACGAATAGCAGCGAAGTTAGGGCTTGAGCTATGGGTTTGTTGACGAAAAGCTGTGGTATCGCTGCCCTCGTAGCGGGCGAAGAAGTCTTAACATCGTCTAAGGGGATAAACCTTGTTTTGCCTACGCTATTCCCCGATTCGCCTACAATAGCAGGTGCTGCCGCTGGCAATCTTTGCCGTGTTATTCACGCAACCAAACACTTCATGGCACCACAGCAAACAACGGCCAATGGCGCGGCCACCGCACCGGGCAAAGTATGGTTTATCACCGGCGCCTCGCGGGGCTTCGGCCGCATCTGGACCGAGGCGGCCCTGCAGCGCGGCGATAAAGTGGCTGCCACGGCTCGCACGCTGGCCAGCCTGGCCGACCTGTCGGGCATCTACGGACCCAACGTGCTGCCGCTGGAGATGGACGTCACCCAACCCGAGCAGGTGGCAGCGGCCGTGGCGCACGCGCACACGCACTTCGGGCGGCTCGACGTGGTGCTCAATAACGCCGGCTATTCGCTGGTGGGCACCATCGAAGAAGCCCCCGCGGCCGACGTGCGGGCGCTTTACGAAACGAATATTTTTGGCACCCTGTCCGTCATCCAGGCCGCCCTGCCGTTGCTGCGGGCGCAGGGCAGCGGGCACATTATCGGTATTTCCAGCGGGCTGGGCTTGGTGAGCCTGCCGTTGATTGGCTACTACTGCTCTTCGAAGTGGGCCTTCGAGGCAATTCACGACAGCCTGGCCGCGGAAATCAAGCCCTTTGGCTTGCGCGTCACGCTGGTGGAGCCAGGCGCCTACGCCACGGAGTTCGGCAGTGAGCAGTCGCTGAAAGTTGCCCCTGCCCTGGACGTGTACACCGATTTGCGCACCCAGGTTATGGAGCGCCTGAAAGGGTCCGAAGGCGGTGACCCGCAGGCCACGCCCGCGGCGCTATTTGCCGTGGTGGATGCGCCCGAGCCACCGCTCCGTTTTTTCCTGGGCAGCCAGAACCTGCCCTGGGTGCGGGCCGCCTACGCCGAACGGCTGGCCGGCTGGGAGCAGTGGGCAGCCGTGTCGGAAGCCGCGCAGGGCCCGGCCCGCCAGTCCCGCTAACTGGGTAGTTGGCAACCGCGGAGGTAACTTTCTTCGCGCTATCTTCGGTCTTTCGCCCCCGGCGGCAAGCGCCACCACGCCTCGCCGCCGGGGCTCTGCTGCCCATGAAAAAACCCGAAACCGGTCCGCTCCGCTTTGCCTCCCTGGCCGAGGCGCACCAGGCGCTGGGCCTACCCAAGCCACAACACCCGCTGATTAGCCTAGTGGATGCGAACGTCCACCCGATGCACTCCGCCTCAGCGCACGGCCCCCACGTGCTGAGCTTTTACAAGATTGCGCTCAAAACCGGGGGTGCCGGGCAACTGGCCTACGGGCAAGGGCGCTACGACTTCACGGACGGCAGCTTGCTGCTGGCGGCGCCGAACCAAGTGCTGGGCGTTGGCGGCTCGTCGGAGGCGGGCTGCCAACGGGGGTGGGTGCTGCTGGTGCATCCGGACTTTCTGCTGGGCTACCCGCTGGCTAAAACTATCAAGCAGCACGGCTTTTTCTCTTACGCCACAAACGAAGCCTTGCACCTTTCCGAGAAAGAGCAGGCCGCTCTCGTGGCCCTATTCGGGAGTATGGCGGAGGAGCTTAACAGCCGGCTCGATGCGCTAAGCCAGGACGTGCTGCTGGCGCAACTCGACTTGCTGCTGACTTATACGCAACGCTTTTATCAGCGGCAGTTTCTGACCCGGCGACCGGCCACCCGCGCCCTGCTCCAGCAGGTCGAGGAGTTGCTGGATGCCTATTTCGACGCCCAGCAGCCGCTCGTACAGGGCCTGCCGACCGTGCATTACCTGGCCGAGCAGGTGCATATGACCCCGAGCTACCTGAGTGACACGCTGCGCTCGCTTACCGGGCAGAATGCCCAGCAGCACATCCACCACCGGCTCATTGAGCGGGCAAAAGAGCGCCTAGCAGTTACCAACCTCACGGTGGGCGAGATTGCCTATGAGTTGGGGTTCGAGCACGCCCAATCATTCAGCAACCTGTTTAAAGCCAAAACCAGTACTACCCCCTCGGCCTTCCGGCGTACGTTTACCACTGGCCGGCAGGAGCGACAGTAGCCGAAGCGACTTTAGCTAGGCAGCATTCCTTGCTGACGGCGCCTCAAGCAGCCCGTTTCCGAAGCCGAGAGTATGCGTCGTCGCATCGAAATCGCGCAACCTGCAAGCGCGCAGCACCGCTGCCTTTAGGATTCGGTGGGTGAGGCCTTTGTAGAAAGCAAGCGGGCCAGGCTTCCGTTCGTGCGGCTCCTTCTGCGCCCGATGGGGCCAGAGAGGGCGATGGGGCAACCGCCGCCCGTCGAGCCCCGCCCACTGCGCGGTCACTCGCTCGTGCCCCGGCTATAAGCTCACCCGGTGCGAGTGCCGCTGCTGGCTGGGCAGCGCGAGTCGACCGCCCGCAGGATAATGAAACGCTGCAACAACTCGTGCCCGGCGCGCAAAGTGCAGTGGTGCCCAACGCGAGCTAGGTCGCTAACCTCGACAATCCGGCTGCATTTATGCCGACTGTTCTGCATTATCTGGCCACTCCAGTAGAGATGCTTGTCCAGTAGAGTAGGGTACCCCCAATCAGCCCCTAAGCTAAAGCAGGCAAATGCGAACGCTGGCTTACTACGCTGGCTATTACCCAAGGACCTACCCAATTCTATTCTGTTAGCTTAGGTGATATTTTGGGGAAGCGGGTTGCTGCTGTTTGAGAATCCAAACGAGCGAATGACGCTTAAACCCACTGAAACCAAAGTCTTCCGGGGCGGGGATATAGCGCTCTACTATACCCCAACTGAGCGCGAAACAGCACCCCTTCCTAACTTAACTGCATTTGCTGCCCATTGCAACGAGAACTTCCCATCACGATACGACTTACTCTTCAACCGTGGTCTGCAGGTCTAAATTCACGGTCCGTAATTTTCACGGAGCCTAGTTCCGGGCGGGTATCCCCGACAGGCATGGCAGGTCCACATGGCCCTTATCAGTGCGTAGCCTAGCGCGCCGAAAAACCTGCTCGTAATTTTCAGAGGTACCCGCTTAACTCTTTTAGCTCACCTCATTTAGAAAACTAAAGCCATGTCTTTTCAAGCCTACCTCGACAACATCCAAGCCAAGACGGGCAAAGGGCCTGACGACTTCAAGCAACTCGCGGAAGCAAAAGGCTTCGTAAAAGACGGGCACTTGGTTGAGTCGATTAAAGCAACGGTCATCACGAACTGGCTCAAAGAAGAATTCGAGCTGGGACATGGGCATGCCATGGCCATCTATGCCAGCCTGAAAGGAAAGACAGAATGAGAAGACCATCCCCTCCCAGTGGGAAGTAACGGTCCAGCACCTCTATAGGCAAGGCTGAAGGAAGAGCGTTACGTAGGGTAGTAGCAGGCAGCGAGTTTACTTTCCTGGAGTAAAAAATGGGTACACGAGATAAACGGATGACCATTTCGTAGGCATACCAATGCCCGCTGGCCGTGCACGAGTGACCAAGAAGGCACTGGGGCTGTGGCAGAAGTCTCACGCCGGCTTGGGGGGCTGACGAACGAGGTGAACAGGTGGCAGAAAAAGCCCCTTTTCGCAGCTTTCTGGTGGCTCATCCGTCTTGTTTCGATCGTATGAGTCTCGTGCGGCGAGTTCTGCCACAACCACGACCTACTATAAGGTGTTAATGGGCTTGTATTTTGGAGTATTAAAAAGGGTCTGTGGCCAAGGGCCACAGACCCTTTTTTGCTGCCCTGCTCTACTATCCGGGACCCGACAACGAAGCATTGCAAGGCTGACATAGCGCCTGGGTAAACGCCTAGTTACCCCTTGGGAAAGCTTTTCTACGAAAAGCGCACTTTTGTCTCCCTTCATCCGACTTCCTCACGCCTGCCCGGCGAGCGGCAGGATGATTGTTGGAAATGAGCCGGGCGGCTCTAGCAACCAGCAACCGCTCCTCATGCAAGGGGCTGCTTACGGGTTAGTTTCCTATTTAAGTAGGCTCGCAGCGGCGCATCTACCAGCACCAGCGTCCCATAGGCCAATAGCACTAAGAAAAGCAGGCCGAGCGGAATCAGGACAGCAAACGAACTCGGGGAGGGCTTATACTTTTCCACGTAGCTCAGAAACACCCACAAGAAGGGGTAGTGCACCATGTAGAGCGGATACGAGAGGGCGCCTAAAAAGCGGCAGAGCGGGGCATAACGCGGCGTGAGCGGCGCCCCGGCGCCCAGGGCGACCAATAAAGGAAAGTAGAAGAGCACGACCACCGAATCGGTGAGCCAGTTCACCGGCTTGGAGAAGGGCAAGACGAAGGCGGCAACCAGCAACAGGCCGATCAGCGGAAACCCGAGGCGGGAAACCAGAATCCACCGCGCCCGGTACACCACAATCCCGACCAAAAAGGAATAGCTCATCCGAATTGCGCCGGCCCCAAACGTATCCCCGCCAAAGCCCACCCCGAGAAACGTGGCCGTGCGGGCCTCATAGCAGAGCGCGATGGCCGCTAGGAAGGTCAAGACGGCGAGCAGGGGCGGGCGCAGCCGCACCAGCACGAGCGCGTACGCCACATTGGCCACGTACTCCCAGAACAGTGACCAGGTGGGCGGGTTGAGGTGGAACAGATTAAAGTAGCGTTCGGGCACGAGCGGATACGGGATCATCAGGCACGAGGCCAGGAAGAGCAGTCCGCTTTTGTTGGCGTACGTTGCATACAGGTCGCTAAAGGGATCAAACCGAAAGCTGAGCCATCCGAGTACGGACCCGACGAGCACCAGGGGGTGGAGGCGAATCAGGCGGCGGAGCAGAAACGCCCGGATGCCTATTGTTGCCAGCCGCGCATCGTAGGCGCTGGCGATGACGAAGCCAGAGAGGCAGAAGAAGAAATCGACGGCGAAGTAGGCATGGGCAATGAAGTTGTCGGCGTAATTGGGCACGGCGAATTCCATGAAATGGAAGAGCACCACGGCCACGGCCGCAATACCGCGCAAGCCATCCAAGACCCCGAAATAAGGCGCGGTCTGCGGAGCCGGAGCCAGGAGAGGCGTCTGAAGTAGGGTATTCATGGCGGGGCGAGGAGGGAAGAAACGGAAGTAAGCGAACGGTGGGATCTACCGATAAAGCAGCAAAACAAAACGGGGACCGCCCTTCCTAAGGGTAGGGCGGTTGCCTAAGAGAATGGACACCGAGCTAAGGTAAATCGTTTTAGCAGGTGAATCCAAATTAGTACGGCGAGCAGTCGCAAAAGCCGGTTAGTGGACAAGTCGGCTGGATTCCGTTTCTTAGTTATGAATAGGAAAGAGCAGAAAGCATACTGCTCGGTTTCAGGAGATTAACTGTAACCCCCCTTTAGGTTACTTCTCCAGGTCCTTGGGCCCTAACCGATGCCCTAACGGGCGAAAAGAGTAAAGGTCAAACCTTCCTTATATTACTGGAAAACCTTGCCCACGGGCGTGCGTTAAGCATTTCAACTGCTAATTTTTTGAAGACAGGACATTATAGCTGTTTTTCGAAAATGACGCGTAGAATACAGTCTGTAGCGTAAGAGCCCTTTTCTGCAGTAGAATTGGCTTCGGTTTCTGGCTTGCGCGAGCCGCTAGAATTGCAGAGTTTATCAACAACATTTCAAACCCTGAAACGATGAGGAGACTACCCGTCTATTTAGTATTGGACACCTCTGGTTCCATGACCGGCGAGCCCATTGAAGCAGTTAAAAATGGGGTTCAGGTTATGATCAGTTCGTTGCGGCAGAATCCGCAGGCGATTGAGACGGCCTTCATCAGCATCATCACCTTTGATAGCGAGGCCAAACAAGTGGTGCCCTTAACCGACTTGGCTTCGTTTCAGATGGTGGACATCCGAGCTACCGGCACTACCAGCTTAGGCGAGGCGCTGAAATTGGTTTCCACCTGCATGGACAATGAGGTAACGAAAACCACGGCCGAGCAAAAAGGCGACTGGAAACCCCTGGTGTTCATCATGACGGATGGTATTCCCACCGATGATTGGCAGATTGGCCTGGAAGAATTCCGCAAACGGAAAACCGCCTTTACCGTGGCCTGCGCCGCGGGTAGCGCCGCCGATTCGGCGTTGTTAAAGCAGATCACGGAAAATGTCGTCAGCCTGGATACCGCCGACAGCCAGAGCATTGCCAAGTTCTTTACTTGGGTGAGTGCTTCCATTGGCGTTTCCTCTACCAAGGTGGAGGATGGCGGCCAAGAAGTGACCGGCATGGGCGAACTACCTCCACCTCCTGCGGAGTTGAATATCGTTACCTAAGCGAGTAGCACCGCACCAGGCAAGGAAGAGGCGGGAAGATATCTTCCTTTAGCCTCTTCCTTGTTTTCTGCAGTAGTAGGCTCAGCGACCAACGCCAAGCAGGTAGCCAAAGCCTACCGGGTAGCCTGAACGGCAACCGGGTTGGCTAAGAGGGAGCCCACCGAAAAAGAGTGTAAAACCGTAAGCCCCACAGCAGGAATGGCCGATGCAAAACAACTGGTGACTGATCTTTTCAACCGCAACGGCATTACCATTCCCGAGCACCGGATGCAGCTGTTCGACCGCTTTTTAGAGGAAGAACAGAACCTTGCCATTCTCCACCAACTCAGCAAAAACCAGGAACAGCTCATGGCGAATTGGAAAACCGAGGACAGAATAGCTGAGATCGTGCAACAGCCCATTCGTATTCCCAACGCTACCGTGGGCAAGCCTTACGCGGCTCCCTTTGACTTCGAGCAATACGGTTGGAACGACCTTATCGCCTTTCGAATAGAAGGTCTGGAAGCCCTCGGGCTGACCTACAGCGCCGAAAACAACCAGCTTACCGGGGTTCCCACCCAAAGCGGCGACCTCAAGTTTTCAATTCACTTCAAAGTGGAAGGACAACCGGAGGAAGCGCCATTTCACCAAAAAGACATTCCGCTCATCATCAACCCAGACCCCAAAGGCCTCTGGAAAAACCTGGCGAGCGACAAGAACGATCCTTACTGGAAGGAAGACGAGGTCACTTTGTTCTCGCCACTAGGGGACCGGCACCTGCTGGTTTCTTCTAAACGCGGACGCTCCCACGCCAATGTGGGCTCGTTCCGGGAAGATGACTTTGCCTATAAGGAGCTGCCCAATGGCTGGAATGTCGTGGTGGTGTCGGATGGGGCCGGGAGTGCGAAACTATCCCGAAAAGGATCGGCGCTGGTCTGTGCCGGCGTGGTCAACTATTTTCTGGACCCCGCCTCGGTAGAAAGCATGATTGAGTTTGACGACTTACTCCAACAGCACGCCAGCCAAACCGGGGACGACACCCAGAAAAACCTGAACCGTTTCGTCTACAATAACTTGGGCAAAGCGGCTTTTCAGGTGCATAAACAACTGGAAAGCTTCGCCAAGGCGCAGGAGGTCACGCTGAAAGATTTGAGCAGTACGCTCATCTTCACTTTGTTCAAGAAGTACGACGTGGGGTACGCCTTGCTTTCCTTTGGCGTCGGTGATTGCCCCATTGCCGTGCTCAGCAAAGACGTAACCGAAGTGACGCTTATGAACTGGATTGACGTGGGCGAATTCGGGGCGGTACCCGATTTATCACCATGCCCGAGATTTTCCAGAATGAAAAGTTCGCTACCCGTTTCGGGTTTAAGCTGATCGACGACTTCTCGTACCTGATCATGATGTCCGATGGCATCTATGATCCTAAGTTCGTGGTAGAGGCGAACCTGCCTAACATTGCCAAGTGGCAGGAGTTTCTGGCTGATTTACAGGGGCAGAATGAGGATAAGGCCACGGTGGAACTGAGCACCACCAACCCCGACATTGAAGCGCAACTCTCCCGCTGGATGGATTTCTGGAGTTCCGGCAATCACGACGACCGAACGCTGGCCATCGTTTTCTAGCTCTTGCCTACCAAGTAACTGGCAACCGAATCTCGACTAGGTTACTTACAATTTATAGAATTGAACCTGTGAGCCAAAGCAGTAGCCCCACCTTTTCCAGTAACCTCGGTCAACCCGCGAAGTCGGTGCCGTCCATCATCACGCCCGGTAAAACCTACCCGTACGTGGATAATGGCGAGCCCATGCGCGGCGGCATGAAAGACGTTTATTTCGGGCCCGATAAATCCTACGTAATTGCTTTTTACCGCGACAAGCAGGATTACAATTCCCGGGAACGGCTGAAGAAACTGGTGACGCAGTATTACGATAGCTTCTTCAATCGGGAAGGCGGCGAATACTACAAAGAGCTGTACTGCTGGCCGACCGACATGGTGGAAACCGCCGACGGGAAAGTGGGCTTGGTGGTGCCGACCTATAACAAGAACTTCTTTTTCAAGCAAGGCTACGCTACCAGCGAAGGCATCAAAGGAAAAGAGAAACAAGGCTTGTGGTTTGCCTCGGCCAAGTTCCGGAATCCTCAGTTCGCCTTGCGTTTGGATGACAGTGAGTTAGGCAACTGGCTTAGCTATTTCCAGATCTGTGTGAAAATTGCCCGGGGAGTGAAACGCCTGCACGCCGCCGGTCTCGCCCATTCCGATTTATCCTATAAAAACGTCTTAATTGATCCGGTCAGTAAATCCGCCACCATCATTGACATCGACGGGCTGGTCGTACCGGGTTTATACCCCCCGATGTTATTGGCACCGCCGATTTTATTGCGCCGGAGGTACTGGCCACCAAACACCTGGAACTGCGCGACCCTACCCGCAAGCACGCCAACCGCACCACCGACCTGCATGCCCTGCCGGTCATGATTTACTTGTACCTGCTCTACCGGCACCCGCTGAAAGGAGGCAAGGTCAACTCCCTGGATACGGAACAAGACGATCTGCTGTCGATGGGGAGAAGGCCTTGTTCATTGAGCACCCGACCGACCACTCTAACCGGCCTAAAATGGATCAGGTGTCGAAGTGGACGCTGCCTTGGGCGGATGTAACGAAGTTACCCTACACCATTACCGGCCCCTACCTGAAGGCGTTATTCGATCAAGCTTTTGTAACCGGCCTGCACGACCCCAACCAGCGGCCTAATGCCGACCAATGGGAACAGGCCCTACTCAAGACCACCGATCTAATGCAGCCCTGCAGCAATCCGAAATGCCAGCAGAAGTGGTTTGTGTTTGATAATACCACCTCGCCCAAGTGTCCGTTTTGCGGCACGCCGGTACACGGCACGCTGCCCGTGCTGGACCTGTACTTTGAGTTCAAGCCCACCGTCTGGCGCCCCGAGAATCACCGCCTCATGGTCTACCACAACCAGTACCTGTTCCAGTGGCACGTCAACCGGCACGTGGTAAGAAATGAAAAACTGACGGACGAGCAAAAGACCCCGGTGGGGTATTTTACCTTCCACCATAATAAGTGGGTATTGGTAAACCAGAAGCTCACCTCGTTGAAAGACCTCACCGAAGACAAAGAGATACCCGTGAATACCATGGTAGACCTCACCGACGGCAAGAAACTCTTGCTGTCCAAGGAAGAAGGCGGCCGGGTGGTGGTGATTACCATGGCCAATAAGTAGCGCCGCTACGGTCGCCAGCAACAAGAAAGAACCGAGAAGTTGAGAGGGAAAATAACCTTACAACGCACTAACATTTACCAAGATGAAAATCAAGCCACTAGGGATTATTGTCGTTCTGTTGATCATTGGGGTGCTGGGCTATTTCGCCCTCAAGCCTCGTTTGACCGGGGCAATGCCGACACCGCTACCTCCTCTACCACCTCGCCCAGCCTGCCCGGTAACAACCGAACCACGGACAATACCACGGAGGTACCGGCTGCTTCAACTCCCTCCACTACTACCTCTGCGGCCGGCACTACCGAGGAAACCCGGGCATTCAGCTACACGCCCGAAAAACCGGAGAATGGCACGCTACGGGGGTAGTGGAAGTAGGAGCCACGGGCTTTAATTCCTTCGTCATCAACATGGACCGTCAGAAACGCTGGGAGATTGTCTCTAAAGATTTTGGCGAATCCCTGGCTTACGAAGGCCTAGCTACTACCGATGATATCAGAGCCGGGCTCAAGAAATACCTGGCGGCCATGTTCGACAAAGGCGTGGCGAACAGAAATATGCACTTCGTGATTTCCTCGGGCGCTCAGAAAGCCCCCAAAACCGCCGTCATCAGCAATGAGCTGAAAAAGATGGGGTACGTGGTGAACAATGTAACCGCCGAGCAGGAAGGCAAATTCGGCTTCAGTGCCACCGTTCCCCCCACCTTCGCCGATAATTCTTTCCTGGTAGACATTGGCTCCGGTAATACCAAAATCTCCTGGCAGGAGAATGGCCGCCTGCAATCCATCGAGTTGCCCGGCGCCAAGTACTACGAAAAAGGAACCGCCGATGAGCAAGTATACAACCAAGTGAAAACGTTGGCCGCTAAAGTGCCGCAGAACAAGCGGAATGTAGGCTTCATTCTGGGTGGGGTGCCCTTCACCCTGGCCAAGCAGCACCGTCAAGGAGAAGAACGATATACCGTACTGAAGGCGCCCGGGGCGTACCAGGCCGCGGACAAGAAAATGGCCTCGGGCTTGAACATCTACAAAGGCTTGGCCGAGGCGACCGGTACCGACACCTTTGTGTTTGACTGGGATGCCAACTTTACCATCGGGTTCCTGCTAAGCCTCAACCAATAAGCTCTCTTGCCATGAGTTTCTTAAAGCAGTTGTTGACGCCGTTTGTGGAGTTTGAAGACGATGCCAAGCCAGGACCGGCAAAACCGAATCCACCGGCAACTGCGCCGGTTGCGACGCCGCAGCCGGCTACGCCTTCCTTCCTGCCCCCGCCACTACCTGCTGTCCCGAGAATGCCCAGCATCCGTTAATTAATGGCCCCGCCACCCCCATCACTATTCCAGACCATGTTCCCACCTATTCGGTCGGAGGCACCATCACGGAACCTTTGCCCGAACACCAGCAGTACTTTGAACGGTTGATTGATGAAGCGAATGCCCGCAACCCCTTGTTCCAGGGAACTGATTTCAAAGAGTTTGTGGACAGCAAAATCGACATAGACGACATTCAGGACGAAGCCCTCAAGTACCAGACCGCTTACAACGCGTTAAAAAGCACCGGCCTCACCAAAGAAAAGCTTGTCTCCACCGGCCAGGAATACTTGAACCTGATTGGGCGGGATTTAAATGCCTTTCAAAGCGCCCACGCGCAGCAGTACCAGAAGGAAGTGCGGCCCAAGGAGGAATTGCTCCAAAACAAAGCGCAGGAACTGCAAACCCTTACCCAACGCTTAATCACCCTAAAAGCCGAAATCAACCAGGTATCCCAGGAAATCGCTCTTACGAAAGACAAAATGAACACCACTAAAAACTCCTTTTTACTGGCGGGCGAAAACAAGCAAAAGGAAATTCAAACCGAACTACAGAAAATAACGCGCCATTTTTAAAAGTGCAATTATCAATCACTTAACAAAGAGGAACCAGCAAAACTGTATACCAGCAAAGGCCAGGACGTCCTATAAGGCGACCGTACTCTACATTTTTCTGCTTTGGCCCAATATGCTCCAACGACCTGTTATGCGCTTTCCGCTTACGAACCGTTGCATGAGAGACGACCAGGCACCTTGACGAAGCGCGAGAAGCCATTGTGGGAGAGAGTAACCCGACCATCGTCCCCTACTTGCCGGGCAAGGTGGCCTATTTCGAAGGTCACGCTGTTGGCGACCGGTACCGGTGCGTATAACAAGATTAAGGCCGGCCTGACCTTAAACGCTTTTTAAACCACTTGTCGAGCAGAGCGGCAACGCTCTGTTGGTTTACCTGGACCCCTCGCGTTCAGAGAGCTTCCTGCCCATTTGGCATTTTACAAAGGCCCCTTAAAGCGGTCGACTCGCTTACCCGGCAGCATGGCCGAGGGAAAGACAGCCGTTCACCAGGCAGTGGACGAACGCGGCGACCCAGGCCGAGCCCGTGCGCTCGCGTACCCACAAGAAAAAGGTGCCCATCCCCAACTGGAACAGCACCGTGGGCAGCGGGAAATGAGTGGGCGACCACCAGGCCCGCACGTAGCGCCAGAAGTCCGCCCCGCAGCCCAGCTCAAAGAGACGTTCGGGTAGCCTAGACCGTGGCCTAGAGTGAAGAGCAGCACCCCACCACCCCGCCCCAACTCGTGCGCGTGCCGAGTAGAGGCAATGTGCGGGGCAAGCCGGGGCGAGCAGCCCTAGCAACGCGCCGCGGTAAAACAACTCTTCATCCAAACCGGGTAAGGTCAGGTAGTAGAGGTGCTGGATGGCGGTTAAGGGCAGAAAGGCGAAGCGCGAGGCGTAGGCTTCGACTAGTACGCCGGCGGCCACGACCAGCACAGCTGGGGCGATGGCCCGTACCGACCCGGGAGCTGGCCGAACCAGGCCGGTTGCCGCGGGCGTAATTCGCCGCCACAGGTACACCCACCCCAACGAGCAGAGCACCCCGGCTCCCTTCCCTAGCCCGTTCAAGGGCACGGGCCAGGCCATCTCGCGCAGCCACGTGACGGGCACCAAGCCGAGCCAGTACACCCACACCGTCCAGGGAGGCACCAGCCACAAGGTATACAGGTGCACGACACACGCTACCGCCGCCCAGCCCAGCAGGCGAGGCGCCGCGCGCCAGGGGCCTAGGCACAGACCAATGCAGAAACCCGCCCACAACAGGCCCCAAAAGAAGATCGTAGCCCCCTCGGTAAGCGACATAGAACGATAATAGATAGCGTAAGCGCCCTGACAACGAGAAAGGGCTGCCTACCGGTATAGTGCTTCCTTCAGGGCGGGTCACTCGTTACCAACTGACCGGATAAGTGCGGGCTGGACAGCTGTCGAACAGTCAGTTGAAAAACGCAACGACGAGCTTATTGCTCCCACGTAGTGACCGGG
Organism: Hymenobacter volaticus; assembly: GCF_022921055.1. Lineage (GTDB taxonomy): Bacteria > Bacteroidota > Bacteroidia > Cytophagales > Hymenobacteraceae > Hymenobacter > Hymenobacter volaticus. The sequence goes on along the minus strand of NZ_CP095064.1, from coordinate 228,565 downwards.
AGGCTGTAGGGCCGCTTTCAGCAGATTCAGCAAAGCCGATACAAAGTTGGAATTCCTAAGCGTAAGGCGCTTGTAGTGAGTGTTATCCTGCTTCGAAAGCAGCTCTTGGCAAGTCTGTTAGCAGTTCTATTTGGCAGCGGTACTGTTGCAGGCACCAGTACCTTCGGTTGCTCTTAGGCTGCTCGTTCCGACGGCCGACTTCCCGGGCCTTGTCAGTGCTTCCTTTTGCTATCCCTTCTCTATCGCGTATGCTTCCCCCGTTCACTTGATTCGCCGCTGTATCGCCGCCCAGAGTCATCTACTCCCTAAGCGGAAGAGCCCGTTCCTCGTTCACCTACTCGTCGGCGTTTGCTCGGTGCTGGTTTCCGGCTGTGAGTTCGAGGATGACTCCCTGACAGTGGTCGAAGGCACGGTGCGCAATCCGTATCTCGGGCAACCCGTCCCGGCCGTCTCGATTGCCGTCTACCGCGTTCTGAGTACGTGGAGCGGCCCTTTTATTGATTCCTTAACGGCGACCCAGACCGATGCGGCCGGGCACTACCGGCTGTCGTTTGACGCGCCCTCCTCTGCCGCTTACGAAGTGGTCCTGTCGAACCCACTCCCCTCTATGACATCGAGCGGGGATCGGACATTCATCCGGAGGCGGCGCGGGGCACGACCACGCAGATCGACTTTGCCGTTACCCCTCCCAAAACGGTCTGGCTCGATGTCAACACCAGCAAGCACGGTAAAACCGACATCAGCTTTGGGTATCAGGCCCTGGACAAGGGCGGCTGGTTTGGGGGATCTATCTTTTCGGATTCGAGCCGAGCCACTCAAACCATCCGCTTTCGGCGACCCGTCCAACTCCTCCCGAATCGGACCTATCGCTTCACCCAACTTACCACTAACCGCTACCGGGTGCCCGGCAAGTATTACGATGAGTTCAAAGATGACTCGTACACGAGCCTCGAGCGAAGGGTGGGCTATAATGACACAACCGTTGTTAAGTTTCGATAGGATCGCAACTCGGCGGCAGGGGTAATTAGGAGGCAAGAAGTCTCGGTGCTCGCGGCGAACCCGGAGCGCGAACTTCGTTCGGCGCGAAAAACCAGCCAACCACTATTCCCTCGAGCATGGCGACGGGCCACCTACCCTGAGCTGGTCAGTGGTTCCAAAACGCACCTGTTCGGGAGATCATCAGCCTTTACCTTGGGAGAGGCATCACTGCTTCGGGGAACCAAGATATCAGCTACCTCACAGAGGACCTTTTGTAAGGTGCCTTAGGAGCCGAAAAACCGAAGACGTGCAACGGCTTGGCATTGAGCAAGGCGGTCTGCACGGAGAGAGGGGGACAGGAAGCTCCCTGCGCTTTGGACTAGCAACCGGCTCGAGCCTAGCACGCAGGATAGTAAAAAGAAATTCTGGGTTTGCTTCACGCAGTAGGAGCGAAGGCGCCGAGGAGCGTAAAGCAGGCTGCCATTGGCCTGCTTTACGCTCCTATCTTGCGTACCAGGGAGAGCGCGCCGCGGCAAGCAGTAGCGGTAATTGGTAGGTTGTCCACCCTTGATAAGCAGCTAAACCCATGAAACAGTTTCTTCTTTTCCTTTCCGCTGTTTTTATCTTCTTGCCCGGTGCGGCGCAGCCCGGCAATCAACTAGTCCTTGGCCAAACAGACAGTATCCAGTCCACTCTCTTGAGGGAAAAGAGAAAATTTTATGTGCATGTGCCCACTGCTGCTTCTGGCAAGGAGGCGGCCAAAAAACGATACCCGGTGGTGTATCTGTTGGATGCCGATGCTCAGTTTGCTTCGACGACCAGTATGCTGCAATACCTGAGCACCAATTACAATACGGTTTGTCCGGAAATGATTGTGGTCGGCCTGCTTCATCCGGACCGAAGAAAAGATTTAACCCCCACGCATGTCACCACAGACCCACCTTTTTGGGCGCCTGGTACCAGCAAAACGAGCGGGGAGGCGAACCCTTCATTTCGTTTATTGAAAAGGAATTGATGCCCTACATTGACCGGCACTATCCAACCCAACCCGACAAACTGCTGATTGGCCACTCATTAGGAGGGCTGACCGTGATGCAAATCTTCGTGCACCATACCCATCTATTTAACTCCTATATCTGCATTGATCCCAGTATGTGGTGGGACAAGCAAACCCTGTTAACAGAAACAAAACGGGCGCTGGAAACCAGGCGTTTTCACGGTACCTCCCTCTACTTAGGCATAGCCAACACGGCAGAGAAGGGTATGGATCTAAACAGCGTACGAACGGATACAACCGAGGACACCAAGCATATGCGGAGTGTATTACAATTGCAGCGCTATTTTGAAAACAACAAGCACAATGGGTTGAAGTACCAGGGCAAATATTACAAAGACGAGAGCCATATGTCGGTGCCCTTTATTGCCGAATATGAGGCCCTGCATTTTCTATTTGGTGATGGGCGAAAGTAGCAGCGTCGTCTAGGGCTTCGGGTGAAGACCCACCCTGCTTGCCCCGCCGCGTTCTTACCGAAATTGCCGCCTTGGCGCTAGCTCCAGCTACTAGCGCAGCTAAATAGCCGCCGCCCCGGCCGGTGGATTCTGTAAATCAGGCAGGGTGATGGTCGCCCCAAAAACGCCCCAGTCCGATGCGGGCACGTCCCGGAAAAGGATATATACGGGCACGAGGTCGCCCGGCGTGATACCCGCCTGCCTTCGAATGGCCTCCGTAAACGCTTGAATCAGCACCTGTTTCGAGGCGGCATCGAGCCCGCCTTGCAGGGCGTTGATTTCCATACCAATCACGTTGGCGCCCGCGGATTTGCCCCCGTGCTATACCGTGGCGGCGGGGTAGCCGTGAAAGTAAATCCAGACGGTGCTGCGCACGAAAGGCGTGTCCGGCAAGCGTTCAAGGGCCAGGGTCAAGCTGGTCAACTCTTCGGCCAGGGCATCTTTGGCCGCCGCCGAGAACGTTGCTACGGGGCAGTTGCCCTAGATTAACGGCCTGGCAGTCTAGAATAAGGAAAGAAGAAGTCCCGGGTCCAGCGCGTGCTCTGCGCCGGACCCGGGCCCGGGTTTATCCTCCCTCTAGAGTGGCTGCGGCACCCAGGACCCGTCCAGGGGAGCTTTCTGGGAACAATTACGCGTGGCTCGGCTCGGCAGCGGTTGCGAGCGAGAGGTCCTTCCAGTGCGCCATATCGTCCTGCAGGTGCTTGATTTTAACGTCGGCCATGCCGTAGGCGTCTGCGCCGAGCAGCAGGTGCACGGGCGGGTTGGGCGCGGCCGCCAGCCGAATCAGGGCCGCGGCCCCTTTAGCCGGGTCTCCGAGTTGCGAATGGGCTTGGCGTATCTGTTCGTGGTAGGCCTCGTTGTCCCGCACGAGTTGGTAGTCCGGTAGTTTGTCGGCGGCCAGCTGCAGCGAGCCCGACTGCAGGAAGTTGGTGCGGAAGTAGCCGGGCGCTACCACCGTTACGTTCACGCCGAACGGGGCTACTTCGGCAGCCAGGGCTTCGGATAAGCCTTCCACCGCAAATTTGGTGGCGCAGTACACCCCCCAGCCGGGGAAGCTGCCCAGAATACCGGCAATCGACGAAAAGTTGATAAGGTGCCCGCGCTGCTGCTGCCGCAAGTAGGGCATGGCCTGCCGGATGACGTTCAGCGTGCCGAACACGTTCACCTCAAAGTTGGCGCGCGCCTCGGCGTCGCTCACTTCCTCTAAGCTGCCGAGTTGGCCGTAGCCGGCGTTATTGACCACCACGTCGAGGCGGCCGAACTGCTGCACCGTAGCCGCGAGGGCCGCGCCCACGCTGGCTTCGGCATTTAGCTCCACGGCCAGCGGCAGGAAGTGCGCGGTTGCCGTGCCTACTGCCTGGCGCAGCTCCGGGACCTGGCGGGAAGTGGCCGCTACCTGGTGGCCTTGCGCGAGTAGTTGTTTCACCAATTCGAGGCCGAAGCCTTTGGAGGCGCCGGTAATAAACCAGACTTGCGAATTTTTCGGTTGGTTGTCCATGCTAGGGGTGGTAGTTTGCGCGTTAGCTGAATTGCTCGTTAACGACGACAAAGGTCGGGTACCCACCCAGGTAGGTGCGTATTAGATTCAAGCCAATACTTATGAAATTCAAACCCGCCGAAAAGCCGAGGGAATTAGGCCGGTGTGCTTCTTGAAGAAATAGTTGAAGTTGGCCGGCTCGTCGAAGCCCAGGCTGTAGCCGACTTCGGCAATGTTCCAGTCCGTATGCCGGAGCAAAGCCTTGGCTTCGCTGGCCACGCGCTCGGCGATATGGTCGGTGGTCGTTTTGCCGGTGGTAGCGCGCACGCAGCGGTTAAGGTGGTTGACGTGCACGGCCAGGTGCTGGGCAAAGTCGCGGGCCGAGCGTAAGGCAAACCGGCGCGTCGGCGATTCGATGGGAAATTGCCGTTCGAGCAGTTCCAGAAACACGGCGGCCAGCCGCGACTTGGCGTCGGGGTGCTGGTAGCGCGCCTCGGCGGGCCGCAGCTTGAGGGCGAAGTGAATCAATTCCGACGCGTAGCTGCGCAGCAGCTCGTACTTGAGGGGATAGTCGGAGTCAAGTTCGGCCAGCATTTTCTCGTAGAGCGCACTGACTGCTTCGTCCTGCGCGCTTGTCAGCGGATAGGCGGGGGTGCTGCCGGGCTGAAACAGCGGCAGCTCGGTCAGGGTCGGGTTGCCCCAGCCGTGAAAGAACTCCTGGCGAAAGATGCAGAAAAACCCGGTGGTGTCGCTGGAGAGGGGCTGCCAGGTATAGGGCACCTGGGGGTTGAAAAACAGCAGCGTTGGCCCCGCTATGGCCAAACTTCGGTCGGCGTAGTGATACGCGTTGCGGCCCCGGATAAGCGTGATTTTAAAGAAATCGCGGCGGCTGTACTGGACCGGTTGCGCACTGGGGGCCAGCACGTCCTCGAGCCGGAATACGTTCACCTGCCCCCGCTCCAGGGGCCGGGCCGCGGGTAGCTCCTGGAAATGGTGCTGATAGAATTCGGCGAGGCTTTCCGGCTTGGGCATGCGGCAAAGTTACCGGATTCAAGCCACTCATTACGGTTGCCTCTAGTTCGTTGCGCGTTCATCGCAAGAAAGCTGACCAAACATCAAATCAGCTGAAACGGGTCATCATCTTATTTTAGGACAAGACCCAGTCCGGTAATTGGAGCATTTTATTGGACGACCCAGCCTGATTGGGTCGTCTAAATCTACCAAGCCCCTAGCCCGAGGACCTTATCCTGAGATAGAGTAAGAGCAATTAATACTGCCACCCTCTGTTAGGGCCCGCTAGCTTACGAGCCGTGGCTCGAACCTAGGCAGCTACTGGTTGATGAGGTGCCCGTTCAGGCCGCACCTGTCGATCTACCCCCCGCGGTCCGTCTACTGAGTAGGGAGCAAAACAGTGGTCTGGAAGGCCCGACCGCTTCGAGCGGCCTGCGCGACCGCCTCGTTGGCTTGCGCGAGCGGAAAGGTCGTTACCGTCCAGTTATCTAATTGTAATAACCCCGCCCGGACCAGGGCCACCAGCCGAGCGGGCGCGTCCCGCGGATACATGTACTGCCCACGAATGGTAATGCTATGGCGCATCAGGTGCGCATAGTTCAGCTCCAGCCCGACGCGCAGTCCCCCCATCAAGACGACCGTGCCGTGGGGGCGCCCGGTCTGGGCGGCGGCGCGGACCGGGGCCGCATCGGGCAAGGGCGGTAAGATATCGAGCACCTTATCAATGGGGCCCGGGGCCGCCTGCCGCATGCGGTGCTGATCCGTTTCCTGCTCGCCGCTGAGCACGACGGTACGCACCCGCGGACCAAAGCGGCGGGTCAAGTCCGCCAGGCCCGCTTCGTTACGACCGGGGGCCACCACGCAGCCGGCTCCCATGGCGAGCGCGACGGCGACGGCCGCGCTCGCCATGGGAGCCGGCTGCCCCGCTGATCAGCACCGTTTCGCCGGCCTGTACGTCGGCGGCGAGCAGGCCCCCGTAGGGGACCAGACACAATCCTAGACTGCACCAGTGGGCGGCTTGCTCGAACTGAGTAGCTGCTCGGCAAAAGGGCCGTGGCGAAAGTGCGCTTGGAGCCGCTGCGCCCCGGCGCTGGGCGCAATCAGTCCCTGGAGCATAATGTCGGGGGCGGTGGGCTCGTCGCGGGCGCGCACGGTCGGGCGCGCCCGCGGCAGCAACAGCGGGTACTGGCGGGCGCCGCTGTTTGCCCAGTCTGTTCGCCTACCCACGAGGGCTACATCTCGCTCGCGCAGCTACCGTTCCCGCGTACTTGAGCGTGAGGTAGTCGTTACCCGCTGGTTCCCGTTCGTGTTCCTTCTATAGAGCAATGTTTTAGGGCGGGGTGGCAAGCCTAAAACGAGGATTTGCCACCCCGCCCTAAGCAGGCTTTGATACTCGATTAATATTTTACCAACGCCTGTTTCACCCCTGTCCAGACTGTTTTCCCCGATCAATACGATAGTAGTCGGTCAAGAGCGACAAGAATTAAGAGAAGCGCTTCATCGGGGGAATCATGCCGCAACTCTCACTTTTTATAAGTTGATGCGGGTGCAACCTTAGTTACGCCCCAAGTTAAACGGGAGGCATAACTGGTATTATGCTGTCGGGCGTTAACTGAAAGGCCTAAAATGGGAGTTAAGAAGCTAGAAAGGGTAAGTGCTGGCGCGTAGCACGGGGTATAACTTATCAAACGTGCTGGTTTAACGCTAGCCTTGCTGCACGGACTTATAAAAAGTGGTAGTTGGATAACGAAGCTTTAAAAGCCACGCGCTAGCCAGAACTGTTACAGCCGTTATCACCAGCAAAATGGCTTATAAAACGTGGTAAATAAAAAATGAGCACCGTAGTGGCCCCAATACCTAGGATCACTTATAAAACGTGAGATTAAATTTGAATAAACAAAGTTATTATTGTAATAGTGCAATCCACTACTTCGAACGTTTTTTGCCTCCCCGTCATTGTTGTTATTTTGTTTGGGGGTGGGACTCTGTTTCCTATCACCAATGGTCACTTTTTAAATGCTACAACAACCTTTGTGAATTATTTGTCAGTATTTGTCTATTTGTAGGGCTCATAACGCATTGACATTCAGCAGCATATAATGGCATAAAACCACGTTTCATAAGCGAAAAACCACTTTTTATACCTTTTATTACCACGTTTTATACGTGAACTCGCACGTTTTATACGCCCGACGACCACGTTTTATACGTTAAAAACCACGTTGAATTACCACTGTGGTTTTTTATTTTATTTCTTATACTTGCAGTACCGTTGCGTCCTTACACTCAGCTTATGAAGCTTGAAGAAATTGCGGTGGAGCTCGTGGAGCCCACTCCCGTCGTCCGCCAGCATAACGCCATCACCCAAGCCCGGTACGATTACACGGCCTGCCAGCTGGATATCTTTTTCTACCTGCTTTCCCGCTTGCGGCGGGATGATACGCCCGATCACGAGTATACCATCTACGTCAAGGATGTGGAAGCGCTGACGGGGCGGCAATGGAACTACCAGCAGCTGCGCGAAGCCACCGCTGATATGGGTTCCCGCATGTTTGAAGTGGAAAGCGAGCGCACCTATCAGCAGCTGTGGATGTTCCAGCGGGTGGAGTACATCAAAGGCAAAGGCTGTTTGCAGATTCAGTTGGCGGCGCCCATCCGGCCTTACTTGTTTAACCTCAAAGAGAACTTCACTTCTTACCAGCTGCACTCGGCCCTTAAGCTGAGCAGCAAGTACGCCAAGCGCATCTACCAGCTCGTGAGTCAGTGGAAAGATAAAACGGCAACGCGCACGTATCCTCTGGATGATTTCAAGCAGATGCTCCACCTCAAGGATCCCAAGGGCAAGGAGCCGGAGCTTTTCCAGAACATCAGTCAACTCAAAGCCCGGGTGCTCGACATCGCGGTGCGTCAAGTTAGTGAGCACACCGACCTGAAAATCGACTACGAGCTGCTCAAGAAAGGGCGGGCCTACGATGCGGTGCGCTTTACCATCGCCCGCCAGCATCCCCAGCAGCTGCCGATTCCCTTTGAACAGCCGGCCGAAGATGCCCGCGCCTTCACGGCCCGGCAGCACCTGGAAGGGCTAGGTATAACGCAACCCCAATTGGTGGCCACCATCCTCGGTGATTCCAAGCACCTCGACCAACTTTTCAAGTTTACTTATCAGCTGAAAACCGGCAAAGTCAAGGCCGATAAGAACCCCGGGGCCTATTCCTAAAAATGGTGGGGCTGCGCTAAGTTACCTCACTTCCGAGCAGTCCTAAAGCCCTATTCCCGGGGCTTTAAAGCGCGGTTGCTAACGCAACTTTGCCAGCTTGAATTTCAATTGGTTAACGGCCAACTCGACCCGGCTCTCTTAGTCCACATTTAGCATGTCGATCTCTTTGCCGGCGGTATACAGGCCGGGAAAAAGCGCGGGTGCCAGACCAATGGGATACGCCGCCCGGTAGGGGCCAAGTGCGGTTGTTTCAGTTGCCAGCAAGCCCGCTTGCACGAGTTGCGTGGCTAATATCTTGGCGGTCTTGTCCGACAGCCCCGTTAGCCGCTCTACCTCGCGGCGGGCAATACTGCCCTTTAAAAACACTGCCTCCAGCACATAGTAGGTTTCCGACCGCCACTTGCGCTTAAGACGCATGAGCTGCACCAGCCCCTGTAAACGACTGAGCATCCCGTCAATCGCGAGCCCGCGGGTCATATAGGGCCACTTCCAGAAAGTACCGACAGAAGTCAGCCAGCTGGCGCTCCGACAAATTCCCGCGCCCATCATCGTAATCATTTTCCCGCTGGGCAGCGGCAGCGGCCAAGGCCCGCTTATAAGCGGTTTCTGCGCGGGTGAGTCCGCGCGACATCGACCACAGCCCCTCGGCGGCCAGTCCTGCCGTTCGAAAGGCCGCATCACTGAACAGGCGCGCCACCCGCCCGTTGCCGTCCAGGAACGGGTGCACCCACGCCAGTCGGTGGTGGGCAGCGGCAATCTGTACGATCCGCGCCAGCCGGTCATGCTCGTAGTGGGGCTGATAACTATCCTCTAGTCGTCGGATAAACGTAGGCAACGCCGCGGCTGCGGGCGCGATGTGCTGCTCGACCTGGACTTCTCTCGTGCGGATCGTGCCGGGCAGAACGGGTAGTCGGTTGCCCTCGACCGTAGTCGTCCATTGAAACTCGTCGGGCAGATACTCATAAAGCGAGTGGTGCAGGGACCGCCAGAAGGTTTCGGAGTAAGGATTGTTCTCCGCTTTCTCTAGCAGTTCTGGGAGGCGAGCGTGTACGGCGATATGAGCTTTCGCTTCCAGTTGCAACGACCGGTTGCGGGTATCGGGAGAATAGTTGCCTTGTAGGGCGCGGGCAATGTCAAGGGGATGCGTGTGGTGTCCCTCGATCAGGTTGGAGTAGTAACTAGTGGCCGGGCGCAGAAAGGTGGCAATAGCGGCCGCCGTGCGCGGATGCAGGCTACCCGAAAGGCGAGCGGCGGCCTCGACAAGGCGCAAGGCTAACTCCCGCAGGTCGGCGGGTAAAGGGCTGAGTTTGAGCGGCGCCATAGCCGAAGCCTCTCGATAGCAAGCAACTGGACTTTTCACGCTCCAATTATGACTTTAAATTCCGATACGCATTACGATCAATAATCGTTTGATTATCAGTACTGTACTGCCTAATATATCATGTAATTTCCGACACCTGCTTCAGACTCAACAACTCTTGATTGCATTCCCTAGCATAATGATTCTATCGTACTTGGTTGGAGAAGAGCATTCAAAAGCCTGTCTTAAAACTCGCTATCATGGTCACTGCCGAGCTGGTACGTGGCGACTTCCGCCGCCTCATCATCACCAACTACCGGTAAGACTAGTTGCGGGCGCTGCGTCGGCTGAGCCGTCAGCGCTACCCAGGACTGTACCTACGGCTGCTAGCTCGGGCCCAGGCCTTCCCGGCGGCGCTGCAACCAGGTTCTTATCCCTGCCTAAAACAGCAACTAGCCAAAGTACAAGCCTTGGAAGAGGTTAACTCCGAGCTGGTGCGCTAGCAGATAAACCAGTCCAGTAAATCAAGGCTAGCGCAGCCATTACGGGTTGCGTTTCCTGGGCAAAGCACTCACCCAACAACCCCGGTTCCACGCCGGTAGAGCTTTTCGGCAGCTACCCTGTGCTACTACGAAAAACCACTTTTTATAAGCGAGCAATAAAGAGGACATCAGGAACAGTAATAACACAGTATTACCTGGTAACACAATGTTATACATATAACAGTACAATTTATAGCTTAGTCGAATTTAAGATGAGTGTTGGTTGGTGCCACTAAACTGGATTATGCTTTTGTGCTTTAGAATACCTTTCTTCGGTCGAGGCATTCATAGCCGAGGGACTGAGAACTCGCAAGAGCAACCCAGCAGGTCAAGGAAATAAACCCGGTGCTGCTCGCAGCTAGGTTCACCTAATTAAACGAGGATTGAACCTCTTACAACTGTTCTTTGGAATTTTGCCTGCCTGAAACGGGCTAAGCAATCCATGCTTAAGTAAAGGCCACGGATCTTCCATGCGGGTACGCAGGGCCTGCAGCGGAGCTAGAGCAGCTGAGAGTCCAACAAAGTAAGAGGGAGGAAGGCATTATTCCCCTTCGGTAAGGGGGAGAAATCCGCTAGCTGACAGGGGAACCGCATGTGACTCGTCTGGGTATGGTTGAACTGGCCGGTGGTAACTTTGCCGCGGGCCATTATACCCGGCCCCCTGGCGCATGTGCGGGTACCGCCGTAGCCATTGCCGGCGAAGAACTCGCGGGTTAGGACCTGCTCATCACCTTTACGACTCACCTTCTGGCCAACCTTCCTTGCTGGGCTCCTCCTCTTGCAGCGTCCAGCGGCCCTGCTGCTTGCGCACCAGCGCCACCTGGCCTAAAATGTATTGATTGTGATCGAGATCATAGAAAAAGAAGCCGGTGTCGCGGGCCGCGTTCAAGCAAACCCGGGACAAGTGCATCCCCAGTTGCAGGCCCCAACTGCCCACCGGCTCCGGGTACTGGTGGAAGGGCTCGTAGCGCCAGTAGAGGGTATAGCGCCCGACTGCCGGCGCCGGCGCCGGCGCGAAGTCACGCCCCGGCAGATAGGTCATAACGGGCGCTTGCAGGAGCTCCCGCAAGGCCTGCGTGCGCGCCGGTAGCGTCGGGGCTTCCAGCAGAAATTCGTAATCCACCCGGCACTCGGCTATGGAGCGCAACGTGGGTGCCAAGTTCAACACCCCGGGCGGCGTGAACTCCTCGGGGTGCGCGGCCAAGTACGCCTCGTAGTAGGCATATCTCTCTGCCTGCGTCAGATCCGTCGGCACCGGAACCAGCGGCGTGCCGTCCTCCCGGTGAAAGGCACTGAAGTGTCCCAGGTATTCCTGCCACAACAAATCGGCGAGCACCTGTCGGTACACCTCGTCTTCTTCGGCCCAGTAAGCGGGAGTATTCGCTTCCCAACGCACGTTTTCTGCCGGCCGGTTTACAAGCATCTTCATCTCCCCCAGGCACTGCAGTGCCTGCGGCCCGTAGCCGTAGGTGCGCAGAGTTTGCTCGAGCGACGACGTCCAGCGAACTTCCTGGACCAAATAAGTGTGTTCGGCACTCTTGGGCAGCGGGCCTTGCATGGCCTCTGCCCAACCGGGCAGCTCCGCCTTCGGGGGCGGATTCGCTCGAGCTGGCCCAGGAGCGTTTGCTGCGCCTCTCGCAGGTGGGCCACCAGGTAGGTCAGCAGGTAATGCTGGTTTTCTTGCTCTTCTTCGGTTGCAAGCGGTTGCTGCTGACTTAGGGCGTAGCACAGCCGCAGGCCTTGGCGCAGCCGCCCCAGTACATGGGTAGAAGCGCTCCAAAGTTGGTTGTTCACCCGCCCTTGGGTGTACCAGGCGGCGGCCACCTCGCAAAAGGCCGTTGCCGCCAAGCGCACCGTGCCGGCGTAGCCACTGAAGCTCCACACCGTTGCCTTGTCCAACGCCTGCTCGGGCGAGAGCGTACTCCAGCTACAGCGGTGTTCCTGCGCCTGCACGCGGGCCAGCCAGGCTTCGGCTTGGTCAGGCTCGGCTGGGCTTGGGAGCTGCTGCAAAACGAGCTGCCCCATCTGCGCCAAGCGCAGGGAGGCGGCCGGATTGCCTTGCGCGTCCGCCCGCCACGTTAATTCGTCCAGGCCATCGAGGATGCTGGCCACCCACGTGCCGCGCAGCGCCGGCGGGGCCGCCGGCCCCGCCGGGAGTTTATCCAGCACGGAGCGCAGGAGCCGGAAGAACAATCGGCTAGCGTGAATTTCCGCGAGCCGCCCGGGGGCCGCGTAAGCATTCGCGAGCAGGTTCAGCAGCAAACTCAAGGGCCAAGGCTGAGCAGTTAAACGCTCGCGTACCCGTTGTTGGGCCCGCCCACTGCCCAGTAGCTTCGGAATCACGCCCGCCCAGGTTGGCTCGTGCAGATCGCCGCGGGCCAAGGCTCCGAGCAACTGCGTCAGGGGCCGGGCGGGTTCGCAGGCCGCTAAGTGCGTTAACCAAGCGGTAAGGTTCAGCTGTGCCCCGAACACAATCACGCAGGCCAGCATCAGCTGCTCGTCGGTCGGGGGCTCGGCAGGGACGGTGGGGACAGCAAATACGAGTTGCGGCTCCTGGGTGTCCACTCCCAGCGAAACTCCATAGAGCTGCAGCACGCGGCTGAAATCGTACACGGCCGGGCGGGGGCGGGTAACCAGCGGCAACGGCGCGGGCAGCAACTGCGCCAGCAACTGGTCGGTGAAGCCCGGGTACTGGGGATCCAGCAACTGGTACGCTAGGCGGCCGTAACCGCCCAGCAGCACCTGTAGGCGCTCCCCTGCAGTTCAGCAAATTGCTGGGCCGCCTGCTCCGGGGCAAAGCATTGCGGCGCCACGTACCGGGCGTGCCGGGCAGGGTTATTTCCCACTGGCATAAGGTCAAGGTTACGACCACTTCCGACAAAAAGCCGGGAAGGAAAAGCTCGTGCTCGGCATTGCGGCGCGCCAGCAACTCGCCCACCTGATACAGGATGTCGTAGGGGGAGGCAATGTCCAGCTCCCCTAGCCGCACCGGCGAGGATACCAAGGTCATGGCAGGAATAGGTATGGGTCTTCAACAAGATACGCGTTCGCTGCATGCTCGCCAAGCGATGTTGCCGATCAGTTGCCGGGGTAGCGGGGCAGCTGACGGGGGTGGCGCCCTCAGGCCAGCTTTACGCCGATCGGTTGATTTGGCCAACCCCAACCCCCACTAGGCGCCAACGGTGACCGGGATTTATCTGCTCCTCCCTCCAGCATGAAAACAAGCTCGGCCTACGTGGCTTCGCCGTCGATGTGCATCCCCCCGTCACGCCTGGGTGCCAGCCCTGCTCCTGGGGCGGGCGTAGGGCGTACCGACGATTTACAAGGCTGCGGAGAGAAACACCTGAAACCAGTAATAAGCATGGCGGCTACTACAGCTTCCGACCGCCGGCCGGCACGCGGTCGGATGACGCCTCGCTCACTGTTTGCCTGGCCGACCAGGACAATCGGCGGTCTGCCGGCAGGATGGCTACCGAATACCTGAGCCGTTTCGGTTGCAGCACCTTAGTACCGATAACACTCAATTGTCGGTACTAAGGTGTGAAAAGCGGTCACAACCCGTAAAGCCTTGTATCATTACTTGAACGCACGCTCAAGTAATGATACACGCCTTACAGCTGCCAACAGGTTTGTTGTTGATCAAGGAAAGTCTCCACCGCCACTACTCGCTCCAGCACACTTACCGTGTGCCTCTAGTTCCTTGTTCAATTGGAGCTACTCGGGCACAGCTAGTCTTCTGGCCCTATAGCTGGAACAGTTAGTGCAGGCCTTTTTGCTATGGCAGTTGCCAGCGCCCACCCTGCTGCCCCACTGGCCTCTCGGACGTGGTTAACAGTTTTCCTTGCTGTAGCAGCGGTTAGGCGCATCGTGTTCAACAAGGAATCACTAGCGGATTTTAGTAGGGGTTACTCCTTTGTAGGGTGTAGCCTTTTCTATATCCCTTGTATTCTGCAGCCTCGGTTTATATTTATCGGGGCTAGTGATCTGTAAGGTATTATACGTTTTGAATTCAGTTTGCAGGCTCGCTGCCGATGCTTGAATAGTGCTACTATTTTCGGCGATGTATTCTCTCTCCTTCTCTGATAGACTCAGTAAATAGGACTGCTTTTCTGCGTCCGGCTTTAACGTGTAAAGCATTCCAGCTAAAACTGTTTCCAAGGGCACAGGCAAAGAAACTCCCTTTACCTTCCCCTTGGGAGGGCTCCACGTAACTTGACCGCTGCCAGTACACTGTACCGTTGTTCCATTCGGACATTTACAGGGCAGGGGCCTTGCGCATATCCGGTGCTCTGCGACATAAGAGCAAGTGCGAAAACAACGAAGCTAGCTTTCATTTTCCACATGAGTATCTCATTTTATTTGGGTGGTGTCGGTCTTACCACTCGTAGCTTCCATCATATTGATTGGCACGCTGATAACCGGATCATCTACCTCGGCCTCAATGGTATGCACGATCGTCGTTACAATAATACCGCCGCCTATAAAGGCTAAAAAGACACCGGGTGAACTCGCGGTAAATTTGATTCTGGCACGCTCTAAGCCCTCTGCCTCAAACCCAATCGGGCTGTCGCGTACCCCTTTGACCACCACCACCGCGCCCAGAATGGCGAGCAAGGTGCCCACCAAGAAGCCGATGAATTTGATTAAGGAATTGGTGTGCTCGAAGCGGGCCCCATGTTCGTAGCGTTTATAAGCAATTTGTAACTGCGCTTTTATCAGGTTTTCTCTCAGTTTATCTCCTGGCATCGGTTCAATAACTAATTTATCCATCATGACTTTGTCATGGGAAGACATGAAATCAACCCCGTGCGATTCATTGATACTCGTAAAATAGAACGCAATAAATCCGACCAGCAAAAAGCAAAACAGGTACAGGATCACATCCTCGTAGGTGAAGTCCTTGGTAAAGAACCGTTTTGCGCTATCCTGCATGAGAAAGCTCTGAAACTGATCACTTGTAAATACTTATCTCATCTCCACTACTCAGGCGTACGCCCTGCAGGAGGATTCTAAACACGCTATCCGCTTGATGAGCGTCACAACAACAGGCCTCGCAGTCTTTATTATATATTAATATACATATTATAATTTTATTCAGCAATGCGAAACGAACCAATCTTGTCACTTTATACTCTTCATAGTCACCTTAGGTAACCAGTACGAGGCCTCCCGCTTTAAGAACTTGCTGGCCCAATACGGGGCCTTGTTTATCCATGAGCCTGCGGGGCAACGGCAACGACAATGCGCACGCCGAATCGTTTTAAAGCCGGCAGAAAACGGAACTGCTCGGCGGCGGAAGCTTTCTGGACTAGAAGAAGCCCGACTGGATATCAGCCACTACATTACCTACGACAACGCCGAACACACATTCCGCCCTAGGCTATCTCACTCCCAACCATTTCGAATCTCAACGCCAAACCACGTCCCAACGCTGTCCGGCTTAGCTAGACCACCTCAACTCTGTCTGGCTTAACTGGACCACCTTAGTAGCATTATATGGGTCCCTAAGATATGATTTCAGTGCTAGCACTGATGCTGAGTTGATCGAAAGCAAATATTATTGAGTGAGCTTTTTCATTGAGCTATGATCAAGAATGATAATAGCTCAATGAAAAATATTTTTTCACTATTACCTAACTAAATGAAATAAATAACTCCCGTTCAATCCTATAAGGATAAGATTCTTAAAGTTGTATGCGCACAAGTAGAGAAAGGCACTCTTCCAGAAGTACCAGCAATCTCTTAACCATACCTGCGCTGACTGTTGGCATTTAAAATCGTGAACAAGTCGTTCGCGAGCTCACGACACCGGGTGCCACTAACTCCTTGTTGGTTTTGATTATTTAGTTAAGTCTTGGTGAACATAAACCAAGTAAGTTCCTTAAACAGAACAGTTATCAAGGTTTAAAAAGCATCTCTATATTAGTATAAACCTATCGAGCAAGATGAGTTTTGCAAGTCAGCTATTAGTCTGCAAAGGCTTGTACAGAGCTGGCATTCTTCTTTGTTTCTCACCCTTCGTTGTTATGACTAAAAAGCTAACGCCCCAGCAACTTGCGGCCGCCGCAGAGACGGCAGGCTTTGAGCCTAGAGCAGTTCGGGCCATCATCAAAGTGGAAACCGGGGGTAGTGGGTATGACCGGACCACTGGCTATCTGTTGATTCAGTTCGAGCCTAGTTGGTTTCGGCGTTTGCTGCCTAAAGACCTCAGGCAAAAAATCGCCTCAGCGTCTGCAACAGTAATGAAAAGGACGGCCACAGCCGAACAAATTACTTTAACGCAGGATTGGGCTATCACACAAGCCAATAAAGTTGAAGGACAAGTTAGGGAGCGGCAAGCCTTTGATGCAGCCTGTCGCATTGATCGGCATACTGCTTATTTAGCCACGAGTTGGGGATTGCCGCAAATGATGGGCTTCAACTATAAATCGTGTGGTTACAGTACGGTCGAGGAGATGATTGAAGGTTTTCGCCAATCAGAAGCCAAGCAGTTAGCGGCCATGTTGCTCTTTATCAAGTCGAAGCCTCCTATGGCAACGGCCCTCAAGAATAGGGACTGGGGCGTGTTGGCTTACCATTATAATGGCGCCGGTTACAAAGTCTTTAAATATGACAAAAAACTCGGCCTAGCATACGAAGCCCTAGCGTAGGTAACTGATTTTTATTGAGTTGGTAATCAATACAGTAACAGATTGACAGCTGCCCCTGAAAAATTGTTTCTCGCGGGTAAGAAGAAGGGGCAGGCTGGTGGTTTGCGCATGGTTATCGAGTTGAAGAGGAAAACCGGGCTTAGGGTTTCACAATCCACAGCTTAAGCTTATTCCTGATTGAACTAAGAGCAGTTTTGTGCATACGTTTTGCTTTTTTCCTTAAAACGCATATGGATACTGTATCAGAGTTAACGGCCCGGGCTACCACGTATTTAGTGCTCTTACAGGACGCCATTGCCGTGCTGCCGCCCACCGTTGTCCCCCCGGATTTAGAGTACGACAGCCCATACCCCAAGCTGGGCGCTATTGACATAGTCTTAGTAGGAAATGCAGTCAGTGAATCCGAAGAGATAAGTGAACTGTGTTCAACTCTGCTCGCAATTCCCGTGCTACAGGCCAAGGCGCACGCCTTGGTTGAATCGGCCAATGGGTTGGCGGCCGCGCAAGCCCCGCTGTCAAACAAGGATAAAGACGGTTATTTCATCAACCACACCCTGAACCTGTTGGAATTTGTGCGAAGGCACGTTACCAATTCCTTATTGGAGGAAGCGTTTGTTTTTACCACCCCGGCCTTCACATCTTCCGTTGATGAATTACTGGCCTTGTTGTGGACTAAGCCCGCAAATGGCCTTGATTCCCCCCTGGCCAACGGAAAGCTGTTACTGCCTTCCTTACCCGAGCACCGTTGCTTACCCCCCGAATACTGGCGGCGAATTCTGCGCGCAATACTATACCAGCAGCCCAGCCATCGCAAAGAGTTGGCTACGGCGCTCGACTACATTCCCACCTTGGTGCATGCTTTGCGTCCCAGCAGCCTGGCTGGCAATGTTGCGGAACGCATTGCCGATCAGGCCATTCTCATCACTGGCACTGAAAACGCGCAAGATCAACTCTTACTCGACGATGAGGCCCTCGAGCGCGCGTTAACTAAGGCCAAGTGCGCGGTGCCGTTTGAAGTGGTCTTTAACCGGGAGCTAAACGAGATCTCAGATCGACGGGCAAGTTACGGGCTGCGCGCGCCAGAGGCCGTAGATCCGCAACAGCGGGCCGATAATTTAATGCTCTGCGCCCTGGCTTTCTCAGGCGGAGGAATCCGTACTGCCACCTACAATTTGGGAATTATGCAGGGGCTGGCGAGCACCAATCTCCTGCCAAGCATCGACTATCTTTCCACGGTGTCGGGCGGTAGTTACTTAGGCTCGTGGTTAACTGCCTGGATCAAACGCGAGGGCTGTTTTCAAAAGGTAATAGACCGCTTATGCCCCGCCAAATCCCCCGTGCCCAACGCCGAGGAGGTGCGCCCAATCCGCTGGTTGCGTATGTACAGCAATTACCTGACGCCTAACTCCAGCATCTTTTCCACCGACTCGTGGACTATGGGCATGACGTGGTTGCGGAACACATTGCTGAATCAGTTGATCATCGTGTTGGCTTTGGGCGCCACGGTAGCGTTGGGGGCAGTGCTGCTGCACAGTTGGTTGCTGCTGCACTGGAATGAGACGCCCCAAGCTGAGCTTAACCCGGGGCGAGTAATCCTGGTCAGCCTGGGCCTGCTCTTTCCGGCGGCGATCCTGGCGAGTCTGGGTATGCGGATGTATCGTGCGACCCCGTTACAGCAACCAAGTAAGTGGGTTGTTCGAATAGTTGGGGGATTGCTGCTCTGGGCTATGCTGAACGCGTACCTGGTTAGTAATTTTCTTTTTCACTGGACTTATCCAGGATTCACCACCGGTTTGCTGGCGCTGCTACCCGCGGCCCTAGTAGCGAGTGCAGCCTTACTGCTGGTCGCCGCGATTGGGCGCTACGACCGCTGCTTCTATCGGATTCGTGAGGACGCGGAATTTTCTTCGTTTCACTACGTCAAGGCTTGGATCGCCATTGCGTTTTCCAGCGTAGTCGCAGCATTTTTCGGGGAAGTAATTCTGGTGGTAGTATGGAAAGTGCTTAATAGTTTACAACCTCTGTCGGTTAAATCTGCTTCGGGGGCGGCCGCGTGGCTACGAGAGCACTTATCGGCGCGCGTCTTGAATTACTTGCCTTTTACGATTGGCTTGCCCCTGGTCTTGGAAATGATCGTGTTAACCGTAGTGGTGCGCATGGCCTTGTTGGGTCGCAACTTTCCGGACGAGCGGCGCGAATGGTGGGGAAGAATGGGCGCCGTGGTTCATTTAGCTTTAGTGGTTTGGATTCTGGCGACGAGCAGCACTTTGCTGGCCCGGGAGGCGGCGAGCTTGCTGGCGGGAAATCTAAGTGCGCAGTTAACCGTTGCCGGAGGCTGGCTGGCGGTGGTAGGTAAGGCAGTGCAGCTCGCTTTCAGCGCCCGCACTTCGGCCAAGACGGAGCAGCCCGGAGCCTCCACTTGGCTGGATAAAGCCCTCAGCTTTGCTCCTTACATTTTTGGCTTAGGCCTTTTGATGCTTACTTCCGGGCCATTCACTGGCTGCTGCATTATTTGCCGGGGGACATTTGGCAAGGGTTGTCCCGGTGGAGTCCCGACAGCGCGGTCGTGCAAGGCCTAACAACCTCGCCTAATCGTATAATCTTTCAAGCTTTATTGCTGAGCGTGGTACTTGCCGCGGCTTCAGTACTCTTGGGCTCCCGGGTGGGGGTCAACGAATTTTCATTGCATCATTTCTACCGCAACCGCTTGGTTCGAGCTTACTTAGGCGCCTCTCGGCCGCGGTTTGAACGGGAGCGAACCGCTAACCCCTTCACCAGCTTTGATCGTCGAGACGACTTAAAAATGTGCTCGCTTCGCCGTTCCGATCCTTTAGAAAAAAGCGAAGCGCCCCAGAAGCACCCGTATGATGGCCCTTATTTGATCATCAATGCCACGCTCAACGCCACTAAAGTAACGGATCTTGCGCAGCAGAACCGAAAAGCCGAGTCCTTCGTGTTTACGCCTTATTACTGCGGCTTTGACTTCGCTAAAATCCGGGCGGTAAATCCCGCTAAGCCTACTTTTGACTTCGGATACCGCCCGACGGAGCAGTACGCTTATCCTAAAGACGGCGGCCCCGGCGTTGGAACGGCCATGGCCATTTCCGGGGCGGCGGCAAGTCCTAATGAAGGCTACAATTCTTCGCCAGCGACTGCCTTTTTGCTTACCCTCTTCAATCTTCGCTTGGGCTGGTGGATTGGCAATCCCCGGATCAGTAAAACGTGGCAGGAAGCGGATCCCAACCTGGGGTTGCTTTATTTACTTAAAGACCTGTTCGGCCGCTCGAACACCAGCGACAAGTTTGTGAATTTGTCGGATGGGGGGCACTTCGATAACATGGGACTTTATGAGTTAGTCCGCCGCAGATGCCGTTATATTATTTTGGGTGACGGAGAAGAAGATCACCTCTTTACCTGCGAGGGCTTAGCTAATGCCATCCGCCGTTGCCGGGTTGACTTTGGGGCGGAAATAACCATTGATGTTACTCCCATCACCAATCGCGAAGCTGGTATTTCTCGCAGCCATTATGCAGTGGGAACCATCCTTTACCCGGAGGATCCGCCGGAAATGCCTTCGGGCTATCTCTTGTATTTGAAGACCTCGCTTACCGGTGATGAACCAACCGATGTAAGAGAATACGCCCAGTACAACACAGCCTTTCCTCATCAGTCCACGGGGGATCAGTTTTTCAACGAAGCGCAGTTCGAGAGCTATCGCCGCTTAGGGCTCCACGTGTTTGAAACGGTACTAAAGCGTACCAATTATTATCGTGATCCCCCTGCTAGCATGGAAGAGTTTTTCCACCGTCTGATCTCGAACCCCAAAGCCAAAGCCCTAAGTTCAGTTGCTATCGGCGGGTGAAATCGGGTTTAACGTTGAACAGATCACTGCTAGATCGGTCCTAGCGTTAAATTAATAATTTCATTGTTGCGATACGGGTCTTGAACCATAATTGCAGACTTGATATTGCTCATAATCCACGAATTGTAAGTAGGGTTGTGTAATTAAATAGTGCTTGGATACCAGGCTATTTCATGGCTTTCCGGGACCTAGGACCTTGCGAAAATTTTGAATTCGAGTTGCAATTCAGTGCTGACACTGATGCCGCAGCTACTCCCTATCAAGTAGCCTTGCAGTCTGCGGGTTTATCTAAGCAGTGCAGTAGCCTAGCCACTCCATCAAGGATCGTATCCGCTCAACTGCCACCAGCAAACTATTCTAAGCTATGGATATCATCGTTGACTTGCACTGCCATCCCAGCATGAAACCGTTTGGGCGCAGCTTCTCGGCCAATCAGCAGCATAACGTTCGGTCTACTTCGCCCGCCAACGTCTGGTACCACGATCGACCCTCAATTATTGATAAGGCAGTAAATTACGCGGCCCAACTCACCAAATTTCGGCAAAGTGATTTCACTAGCAGCCGGATGGGACGGGTGCGGGTAATCGTGGCTTCGCTGTATCCGCAGGAGCAGGGCTTTTTTGTTAATAGACTGGGTTCTGGCCCCGTAGGCGACATAGCCTTGGCGCTAGCTACGGGGGTTGGGCAGCGACGCATTCAAGTGCTGCAGCAGTTGCAGGATTATTTCCCGGATCTGCAAGACGAATACAAGTTTCTGCTCGAACTCGATGGCAAGTCACTAACCCTGCCGACCGGCGAAAAGGTCTGCTACCGCCTCTGCGGAACGCGGGCGGACGTTGAAATTGCCTTGCAGGAACCCAACACGCTAGCCGTCCTGCTTAGTATCGAAGGTGCCCATGCCTTTGGTTGCGGCCTCGACTTTAAGCAGCATCCAACCCAGAAGGAGAAGTTGCTGAACCATATCCAGCAAGTGAAGGCGTGGCGCCACCGCCCGCTGTTTATCACCTTTGCCCACCATTTCTACAACGAGTTGGGCGGCCACGCCGCCAGCTTGACGGGACTAGTGGCCCGACTTGCCGACCAGTCTTACGGGATGACCCTGGGATTAACCGACCTGGGCCACGCAGTGCTGCGCGAGTTGCTCGACAATACCGGGGGCCGCCGCATCCTCATCGATGTAAAGCACATGAACCGCCGCAGCCGCCAGGACTACTACCAGCTGCTCGACAACGAATACGCGGGCCAGGATATTCCCATTATTGCCAGCCACGGGGCAGTGACCGGCAACGCCGCCGACCATCACCTATTCTGGGATTTCGACATTAACTTCTACGACGACGACCTGCTGCGCATTGCCCGCTCGGGAGGGTTGCTGGGCTTGCAACTAGATGAGCGGCGGGTCGGTAGCCCAGCGGCGCTACGCAAGGCCCGCGGGCATTTACCGCGCCGTAAGATTTTGTTTCACTGGGCGGGCCTGGTTTGGAATCAGGTGCGGCACGTAGCCGAGCTCTTGGATAGCCACGGCTTGTATAGTTGGGGCAGCTTGGCATTGGGTACCGATTTCGACGGCATTGTAGACCCTATAAACGGCTACTGGACTCACGAGCAGTTGCCAGCCCTGAGCGACTACTTGCTTATGCACGCCCACAACTACCTTGGCGACCGCCCGCCGCTCACCCAAGCCGTCAACCGCGCGGTGAGCGCCGAGGAAGTAATAAGCCGCATTATGGCCGACAACGCCATGGCGTTTTTACTGAAGTACCTGCCGGCTAACTAAATAAGGGTCTTTTGTAAGCTAATGGCTGCTAGCCGCCCAAGTTGAATTGCCCCCAGTAACTATCTGATTTTCTCATGTGACTGCTATGCCCAGCCAACCTCCTACCGCCGGCCCCGAACTCCCTAATCCTTTCCTAACCCAGGACGCCGTGAAAGATGCTTGGCAGACGCTAAGCATGCTCAGAGGAAATGAAACAGGTTTATCTCCTACATCGTAGACGCGGAGGGCAACCAGTACGTGAATTTTGTGCTGAAAGGGGGGGGATGCTGTGCTTCGCGCTGACCGGCTACGTCTACGGGCTTAAAACGGCGACTAGCCCCAACCCGTAGCTGCAACCCCGACTATGAACGACGCTTCCGACTCCGCCTGCGGCCTTTCTTCGGAAGGGCAACAGGAAATGCTCAATCTTGAGCTCGGCGCGGTGTATCCAATGTGCCTTCGGCAGGCGTCCGCCGAGAACTCAATCGAGCAACCGCGCTATACTTTGAAGGAGGCCAAAAGGACAAGGTCTGATTAGGGTAACTCAACAAGCCCTGTGCTTTCGCTGGACCACCGCACCTTAGGCCTTCTTTCTCGCACGGGACTGTTAAGACGTGTTTACACCTGAGGCCAGGGAACCCAAATGCAGTGCCAGCACTGATGTGCCGCCTTGGCGGCGGGCCGATATTCAAAGGCGAATCATCCCAGGCGTTCAGTCAGACAGAATAACCAGCCCGCATCGCACTGTTTCGCCCCGTTTTCACTAGACCCCCGGGAACCGCAGGAGTCACCTCAACGCCCGCCATTCACCCACTCCAGCCCATGTCTACTGCTGATTTCGACCACGAACTGAAAGCCGCAGAACTGGCCAAGCTGCGGGCCGAAACTCACAAGCTGGCCGCCGAGGCCCATGGCTTCGACCACCCGCGATCGGCCTTCAGCCGGTGGTCGGGGCCACTCAAGGAAATCCTCACGTTGCTGGCGGGATTGGCGGCCGCCATCGGGGGCGGCTGGGCGGTGGTAACCGGCATCGAGCTGGCCACGGTGAAAAAGGAAATGCTCACCTTGGAAACCGCGCAGCTGCAGGCCGGCACCCGCGCCGCGCGCTTCCGCCTCGACAGCCTTACGGCCCGCAACCGCGGCCTGCAGCACAGCCTCCGCGCCGGCGACAGCACGCTGCGGGCCGCCGAGGCCCAGGCCATCACCCTCAGCCGGCACACCCCCGACATCGAGCAGGCGCTGGCCCGCGCCCGCGCCTTGGTGGGCTCGTTTGGCCTGCCAGCGGGGCAAGTGGCGCTGGTTGAGCACCAACTGGCCGTCGCCGAGCAGCAGCTGACCGCTGCCGAGCAGAGCGCCGGCTACCTCAGTACCGATTTGCAGGCCGCCACCGTGCGGCCCGCTAGGGCCGGGTCCGCAGCGGCCGTCCGGGCCAGCGCGGCGCCCCCCGAGGCGCTGGCCCGGACGGTACGGGGACTATTCGCGGCCGCGCCCCGCGCCCGGGGCGCGGCTTACCAAGAGCTGGTGGGCGCTTACGCCACCGCGCCCACCTTGGTGGCGGCGCTGCTGGCCCAAGCCCGCGCCCAGCCCGCCAACCTGAACGGCATTTACAACGCGCTGGTGGTGCTCGCCCACCTTCCGCAACCCCTGTTGGTCGCCGACCAGGCCGCCGTTCGCCAATTCCTCGGCGAGTTGGAACGGCAAAACCTTGGCCCGCGCATCAACGAGCGGACGACCAAGCTGCAGAGCAGGCTGGGGCCGACGGGCCGGTAGCTGGGTGAGCAGTGCCGCCCCTGCCGTGTAGTCTGGTGTCCGAACCTCGGCGCACCAGGCTGACGATAAGTAGGCCTGCCATCAATTGCCTGTCCATACTGTAAAAAGACCGCCGTGCAGAGCGCCACGAAGTATGTGAGTCTCTACTTTCTTTTTCTTGCTGGAAAGCGGCGAAATGGCTGTTGGGAGTTCTCTTCGCCGGCACCTTGACGATGGGAGCCGCCGCCTTCTTGATGCACCGCACGGGGCGGGTAGACGTCTACCACCTGACGTGGTTTGAGTATTGGGTGAAACTGCTAACCATCCCCTCGGTGGCCTTTAGCCTGTTCGTTTTTTTGGCTTGCGCCTTTGTCGCCACAGAGAAAAAGTATGCGGGCCTGCTCGTCATCGGGCTTACCCTTACGTTAATCGGCTTCGGCGTCTATCAGCATACGCTCGACGACGGCTATTTGGAAACCCAATATGTGGTCCGGTATGCAGGCTTCCTCGTCGGCTTGTTGGGCGGCTTTGCGGCCGCTCACTACGTGTTTAGAGGAGAGCGATGGGCCACCAGCCACTAGCTGACCGCGGCTTTGCTGGTGACGGGTGCCTTGGCAAGGCAAGGTTACCTAATCAACTCCTTGAAAAGGCGGGCAAGTATGTAGTTGCTGAGGTTCTCCAACTCAAAAAGGCCGTATAGCAGTACTGTCTGTTTCCACTGCAGTTATAGGTCAATTAATGGCGCTTTGGTTGGAATGGAAACAGACAGTACTGACATATGAGCAAGACAAGCAACATGCTTCACTTCTGTTAAGAGTCTGTTCGGCCGGATGAGTCAAGTTAATCGCGTTAGACAGTTCAGACGCGGCAGTGCGGCAGCCACATGGGACTGCCCACTTGACTGCAGGCGACCGTGTCCGTAGGGTGTTGTCTAAGCAAAACGTACTAAGGAAATAGCTTAGGGACTTTCACCTTATACTGTTCATGCTAAGTAAGTCGCAAGGCAAGCTAATTGGCAGAGGAATTGTTTACCACAACTAGATTTGCACTTTTCCGCACGTACTTATGACATAACTCACTGTTTTATCTCATTCCAATTTTTATTGGCTTAATCAAGTATTACCCTCGATAACGTTTACTTATCGAGGGTAATTAATAGGCTTCGCATCGTACCTAATATTAGACCTTGTTTATGTTTCCAAAGCCCGGCTACGAAGTTGATACTTATATATAGGTGTCGACTGCGTAGGTGGGCTTTGGTTTCTTCAGGTCCGCGTTGGTTTGCACTGGGCGGCTTTGCTGACGGCAGCCGGAACAAACAGGGCCTGATGGCGGCAATTGGTGTACTAGTACTTAGGCTGGCCGTTGCGGCTCCCATTCTTGCGCAAGGCCGTGCTGCTACACTTGCCACACGTGAACGTGGTTGAAAGCATACTTCCAAGTTACGAATCACCTCGCTTTATACCACCGCCATCTATTGTATGCTACCTATAATTTTAACCTTTTAATTTTATCTGCAATAAAAACAATGTGGGTCTCAATATTTGGAGAAACCTCATTTGAAAATAGGGCTTGCATCTTAAAAAATTCTGACGATAAGTTATTTTCTTGGCTTTGGGATTTAGCAACAAGTGATGTCAATGGAGCATCAATATCTCGCTTTATATATTCGTATAGGGCTTCAATTTTTTCAGGTACTGATTGAGCGTACCAAACTATTGCCCTAGATTTAATTGCTTTGATTTCAACAAAAAGAGGCCACACCCTGTTATCATAATCAACAATTGCTTTCTGAAACCTTTCATTATCGATGAACGATCTTTTATAATTACATCCATAATAACACACTTGCTTGCCCAGAAATCTCCATTCCCATACGATTTTAGTTAATTGTTCCAATATTGCTAATTGCTTATTTCTAACCTCAGAATCTCTATTTACGCCTCTAGTAAAAACAATTTCAAAAAATTTTAATAGTGCAGGTAATACAAATACAGTGACCACTGCAATAAGAAGTGCCGTAGATATATTTTGGGTATTACTAGAGTCCATGTTTAACTCATTTAACCTGAGGGAACAATGAATTTAGGCTGTTGGTGGTAAGGCTTATCCCATCGTCCAACGATATGGCTTAATAAGTAAGCATGCGTTGCATCAGTATTGCCAGTATCTTGGCTTTAAGTTGATCACAATTAAGTAGGATACTCTTATT
Source organism: Hymenobacter volaticus (assembly GCF_022921055.1). Classification (GTDB taxonomy): domain Bacteria; phylum Bacteroidota; class Bacteroidia; order Cytophagales; family Hymenobacteraceae; genus Hymenobacter; species Hymenobacter volaticus. Next base: position 202,302 of record NZ_CP095064.1, on the reverse strand, counting down.
TGGCATATATCCTCGGGAAGGGAAGAACTCTACCGCCATCGAATGTCCACAAGAATTGTTCTGGTATAAATAGTGATAGCAGGTCCGCCCGTCATTGCTTATATAGCTAAAAGGCATACTGTCCAGGCATTGGTCGGATTGCTAAGAGTTGATGTCATTGTACTGTTGTCTTTTTTCTTATAGACTTGGCTCACAATAAATTGAGCTAATGACTTCAATTTAATATTGAAGAAGTCATCCCGAATCAGTGCTACCACTGAATATCGACTATAATAGGTTTTTTTAGAAAAACAAAAGAAAAATGTTAATAGTACAATATTATGGGAAAAGCAACAACACTCTTTGGGAAAATGCTATTTTAGCTATCCTGGTTATTTCGGGTTTCGCTGTCGTCAACGAACAGGGCGAACAAATCGTTGATGAGTATTGCTAGTCGAGCACTTAAGCCTTCAGGTAACCGGTAACAGCCAATCGCTAGGGCAACTGTTTTCTGTACCCTATATATAAAGGAGTAGATCGGGGTGTGTCGCTTGGTACCGCCAGATATAGTCTTCGCCTAAGTCGGCACTAATCCTGCCACCCACTCAATGAGACTTCTACTTTTTAGAGGCACGTTTGCACGCGTCTACTTTGGCAAGACGTAGCTCAGTGCACAAACTTGAATAATCGAGGGTAATGACAACAGCTTTGTTAAGCCTGTATATCTACTTTTTTCAACTATAAGATTGTCGTTGTCGAGTAGCCTCGGCTGAGAAAGCAACTTGATTCTGCCCGGCCGGTGCGCGGTGACGTACTCCTTATATATAATAGGTATGGCCAAGCAAGAACTCGCACCCGTGGTTGAAGCAACCCAAACCGTCGGCCCGATCGGGCATCTTAAAGACTTTGCCGAGAGGGCTGCCCGCTACGTGGCTGCCGGCCTGGACGGCGCTGACAATACCAAGGAAGCGTATGCCGGCGACTGGAAGCGTTTCAACCAGTGGTGCCTGGAATATAATTGCTCGCCCTTGCCGGCGGATGTACCTACGTTGGTGGGCTTTGTCACTTACCTCACGGAGTTGGGCCGCAAGACGGCTACCATCCGACGCCACATTGCCTCGATTATCAAGGCCCATAAGCTGGCGGGCTTACCCTCGCCGAGCACCGAGGAACGGTTCAAGGTCTTCATGGAAGGCGTCAGTCGCGTCGAGGGCGTGCGGCAGCATCAAGCGCCGGCCTTCACGCTCGACCATTTCAAGCGCGTCATCTAGGCCCTTGACACCAGCCGCCCGGCGGGCCTACGGGACCGGGCGCTATTGCTGCTCGGCTTTAGTGGCGCCTTCCGCCCCGAGGAACTTGCCAACGTTAATATTGAGCACTTGCAGTTCGATGCCGACGGCTTGCTGGTGGACTTGCCGCGCAGCAAAATAACCAGCAGGGCGAAGGCGAAGAAAAGGCCGTGTTCTTTGCCCCGGACCGCCGCACCTGCCCGGTGCGGGCCGGCAAGGAGTGGCTGGAGTTGCTGCAGGCGCATGGGCACAGCACCGGCCCCTTGTTCGTGTCCTTTCGCCGGGCCCAGCGGCTAAGTACACGCCGCTTGAACACCGACTCGCTGAACCTGCTGGTGCAGCACTATCTGGGCCGCAAGTTCACGGCCCACTCGCTGCGCGCTTCCTTCGTCACCATTGCCAAGCTTAAAGGCGTCGATGACAGCAAGATCATGAACCAGACCAAGCACAAGACGACAGCCATGATTCGCCGCTATACCCGCATTGACAACGTGCGCCAGCCCAATGCGGCCCAAGAGAATGGGTTATAAAATGCCTCTTTTTCTTAGAATCTTATTCATTCTTTCACTTTGTTAGTAAGGATATGATGTGGCTACGCATAGGTGTCGACGCCGGACCAGCAGTTGCATTTGCAGCTCGGTGCCTTACGTGCCTGTAGTTGTTAAGAAGTAGAAAAGAGAAAGCCTACGCAGTAAAATTGCGGCCTGCTCTGTTAAGGTTTACAATTACTTATCCTTCACTTTACATGCCTCCATAGAATATGGCGGCGGATTTTTGCTGAAGAATGCCCCAAGTTACAATCATATTTAGGACATTTAACTACTTAAAATAGGACAATACTGTATTCAAAAGCAGCCTTGCTTAGCTATGAAGCGCTTAACCAAAATCGTTATTCTGCATTGTTTTACGAAACGCCCTTTAGTGTAGTTAGTAAAACCAGTGCTACCACTGATGAACACAACATAGGATCTAGGTAAATTCAAGTAATACTGAATGACCAGATACTGCGGGATTTTATTAATATCAAATCGAGTTATGCTTTAATTAATAAATCGCAAATATTACACGTTTTTCTGTTGTAAACATAGGTCAAAAATGTTTTGAAAATATGTGGAATCTCAACTTATTCGGGGCAAAAGGCAACAATAATCCTTCCTCCACTGACTCAAATACTATAACTGATCCTTCATCTGCCAATTATATTTTTGGTGCTAAGAACAATGTTTCTCCTTTACCTGCTGACTACTACCAAATTCATAGGAGAGTCAAAAATCCAATCATATTTAATAAAGATTTTTTTCTAGCAGAGTACAAGAGTTTGCGAGATGAAATACTGCAACGTATATCTCAGCAAACTACTGTTCTTCAAATTGCTATCACGGCGTGGGCAGCTATTCTTGCCTTTGCCCTAAAATCAGAAAAAGCAGATACCATAGATCTTACAAATGATCCATCTATATATAAACTAGTTTTGTTAATTCTTTTATACCCATTTCTTGCGCATTTTATATCATATGCATGGATATGGAACAATATTCGGGTCAGTCAATTAGGGCGATATTTGAGAAAACGTGAAAAGAGAGCTGCCAAAGTGTGTGATGTATTATTTTGGGAAAGTTATATAAAGAAGCGAGATGCAAAACACCCCGCGTATTTTTTATTTAGAGGGGGTAAAATCAAGCCGGGACTGGCAATATTTCCTGGAACGCAAATTATAGCGATTATAATTGCTGCAATAGTACAAAGTGAAACGCACTGGAAGGGCAAGAACTTAACTATTATTGCAACAGTTTTCCTTGCAACTATTATTATTACTGTATTTACTACGTTTAAAATTTGGGGTTCAGAAACGGCACAATCATCGTAACTGATCCCCCATGTAGGAGCTTGGCCGCGACAACAGTATCAGGGTCTATACCTGCCGCCAAGCTATGCTCTTCGTTGCTCAAACCCTGCGCCACTATAGTGCTATAGTCTTCCTCAACACCATCGGCGACGTGCCCGATTCCTTCTATCAAGTGTTTTTTGAGCAGTATATCGCGTAGGGCCACGGGTTCATGGGATTGCATGCCGCGATGGACAAGGAACATATGTGTCCCTGCTATTTGGGCTAGGTAAGGCATTGAGGGGGTCTGGCTACGCAGCGAAAAAGTGAAACTAGGATATGAGTTGTGCCACCCCAGTTGATGCAAGTACGCGGCCACTGGCGTTTGTTGATAAGAGGTCATGGGGGAGCTAGTATCGAATAAAGTAGGAGGCTTTTAACTAAATAACTATTTGTAGTGGTCCCTTAAGCATACGTGATTATAAACATGTGCCAGGATAGAATTAGCAATATGGGCATACGAGTCAATGAATGGCCAAGCAGACACCGGGATGGTTTTTAAATAAAAGTCTCTTTCTAGAGTCAATAAATGGAGCATAGAATGTACCATTTTCTCATCAGCTTATTCATCCTTTCACATCAGTAAACAGGGTATGATTTGGGGCTACGCATGGGTATCGACGCCAGACCAGCAACTGCATCTGCAACTCGATGCCCTGCGCGCTTTCGGTTGCCAAGAAGTGGGCAAAGAGAAGGCCTCGGCCGTCAAAGAGCGTCCCGCCTTACGCGAGCTGCTCGCCTAGCTCCAGCCCGGCGACACGTTGGTAGTCTGGAAGCTCGACCGGCTTCGGCGTTAACTAAAGCACCTAGTCAAACTCGTGCTCGGCTTGCAGCAACAACAGGCGCAGTTGGTGAGGTTGAAATACCACCTGGATACGAGTGCCGCTCAAGGCCGCTTGATGTTCAACCTGTTTGCCTCCCTGGCCGAGTTCGAGCGGGACCTGATCCGCGAGCGCACCTTGGCCGGCTTAACGGCAGCCCGGGCGGGCGACCGCCTGGATTATGCAAAGTGGCTCTAAGTAAAGCGCAGGCAGTCAAAAGTTTGTATCTGCAAAAAGATAAAACGGCCGCTGACATTGCCCAATTGCTCGGCATCGGCCGCTCTACGGTATATCGCTAGCTTGATCTGCTTGAAGTGGCCACTGGCACTACTGCGTCCTAAAGAGTATCTAAATACTGAAGGTGTTTTACTTCGGCCAATATATCTCATTAAGACCTATTATAATTTTCCTGGAGTTGCCCTGAAGTATTATATTCCTAGCGTAGAATATCTTCAGGAATTAAACTGGTTAAAAGAGGTGAAAGAATTGTTAATGCAGTTTTGAAATTTTCTAGTACTGACACCCTTGACACCAAATCACCTTCTAACTTTTGAAAAATTAAATTTTGTTCACTTGAACTAATAAACTTGAAATTTGTAATTTGTTTTTGTAAATGAATAGATTTAATATTTATAATATAATAAACTGGCACATAGCATATTGCTAGTAGCAATGCGTAAAATAGACCGTATGCGTAACTCGCTTCTCTTGGCGCAATATCGAAGCCATTTGAAAATGACATAACTGCCTTGATAGATTTAGCTAGACTTGCACTGCAAAAACCTGCTAACACTACAATGCTTGCTAATACATGAAGGGCAGTGTCAACCATGCTTTTCAAATCATTGAAATTAGATACTATTTTAATTGCATCTGCCGTATCTATAATATTAACGAATAATTTATTGCTTACAACGTACCCTACTAAAAACATAGTAATGATTAAAGGCAGGCTTAGCATAGAAATTAAAATTGAAAAAATTTGCACTATTTCGCCATGAGTAAGCAATATGTTGAAATCTTTGATTATGTTAGCCGGTGTGTAATATCCATGCAGAAAAGAAGGAAGCATGGTTATTATAAAAATACATGTGACAGAAAAAATAATAAATAAGTAAAAGTTTATGACTGGGATATCATAAATTTTCTTTATGTTAATTATATTTATAATGTATATTGGAAATGCACCTGATGCAATCGTAACCGTGCAAATAATTAATAGAGTCCATACTAAAAAGGAAGGATTACAATTAAATAATAAATTCTTATTTGTATTTACGCGAATTGCTTTCTCATTTTGTTGAGCTATTGTTGCGAAGGTGTGGGACGAATCTGATTCTGAAAGTTTAATTTTTTGAGTAATATTAAAGGTTATATATGAACTATCTGCTAGTTTTGTTACTGCTTTATTTTCTATTTTTGTGTATTGTATATAATTAGTATTAAGAACTAAAAAACTCACTAAAAATCCTATTGTTGTACATAATACTATTAACAAAAATAAATATCTGTGTCCAAGGCCTGAAGCAGTATCCATTTATCGGTAAATTGATTGATGAGTAGCTTGTTTTGTTGCTTTGGTTCATGCAATGCCGAATATATTAATATATTAATCCCTGTTTAACAAGTAAAATATAAGGTATAATATTGCATAACTAATGATGAAATACATACGAATTGTCCTTGATGAAAACTGATATCTTAATAAATAAGCAGGTAGTGAAACGCGAATGCTTATGATGGTTTAAGTATTTCTAACCGCAGTGATACATTTTCATTCCCGCTATTATCTACAACCAGGACAGGTCCTACACCAAGCGCAGAGAATTCTATAACTGAGGAGGCGGCGCCTTCGCCGGAGAGCACTATGTTGATGGCGGGAGCGCTTTTAGCATCTGCTACACGTCCAATTGTTACCGGGCCCTTCCCTTTCAGAATTAGAAAGTGTAAGCGCGAAGTAGGTGAAATTGATGAAGGCAAATCAATTAGCTTACGGCTTGCCGCGGGAATGTCCGAGAGGATATGCGCTTGTGTGTTTTCATTTGGCGACGTGAGAATATATTCCCGGAGGGTATACGCCGCCAACCCCGCAATCAATAAGCCCGAGAGCTAAAGAATAAACCGAAACGCGACATCGTAAGACCAATTAGCTGGTAAAGAAATCCATTCCAGGAACTTATCCCTTTTAGAAAGAACGTAACCTGTCAGAAAGGAGCCCACGGCGGTTCCTAGCCGCGTAAAACGTTCCGCTTCCGCCTGGGTATCTGGGGAAACATAAATTCCGAGCAGCCAACCACAAGCTACACCAAAGTTGAGTAAGCAAATATCCAGAAAGCATTCCCTCGAGTCCGAAACCCGGTAATAGGTAAAGCCAAATAACAGGCTGTACAGAATCAATCCAAATGCGAAAGTTAATATACCTGATACTACTTGGTCAGAGAACTTTAGCGAACTCAGAAAATTCTTTTTTACAGACGCGCTCATTGCTTTGAGGTTTAGTAAGAGATTAATTCCAAGTAGAATAAGGAGCAATTTCCTGCTTACGACCTGGTCAAAAAGCTTAGTCCCAAACTTAGAAAAACATGGAACGTACCACCAAGGGTGTTCAAAAACATCCTCAACCAAAGTAAACCGCCGTGCTACTCTAAGATGCAAATCCCAGCATGTGATTATTATTTATCGTAAAGCGAAGGCATAGCAGGCGCCGCACTTCATAAAACTGAACTACTCCCTGTACTTGAATATATTAACCCGGGCCAATACATTAAAGGTGAGCCTGTCCTTGAACTGCTCACTGGTCAGCGTCTGGAAGGTGTCTGCCAGCTCTACCGTCAAGCCGCCTACGGGGTTTGCCAACCAGTTATCATTAAGCAAATAAAAGCCTACCCCTACATTCAATGGATTCACCCTTCCTGTTTTATCTAGGGATGCGTCCCGGTTGTAATAAGAATTCATTCTTCCGTATAGCGAGAACGCCGCATTGTTAAGTTTGTGAGGCTTGAGATATACGTCAATATTTACTGGGATTGCCGTACGCCTCAAATAATTGCCTGCGAAGCCAATGTTGTCCTTTTTTATGATTCGCGTAGCGGTCGTGGATGGAGTCGGTGTCGTGGTAATTGTGGTTACATCTTCCACAATAACTTCGCGTAATTCGCTGAAATTATCCTGTTTGGTCATCCCGAGGGTAACGCCTGCCAGCAAAATCAATTTTTTTTGTAAGATGTTGGGGTGCCAGTAGTTGAGGCCCACTTCGGCCGTCAGGCCGTCAAATCGCTTGGCATAGAATTGCTCAGTAAACGGCAGGGAAGCATCGTAGCGATTGAACTTGTTCACGGCGTATCCTCCGCGTCCGATAAGCCACAGTTCGAAGGGAGCTTTTAAATCGGTTACCAGCCCGTCCAGCATGCGGGTGATTTCTTTCTTTCTTACGTTGGATGTTTGCGGGTCCTGGGCCTCCTGCGCCAGTTTCGTCATGTCCGCCGTGGTCTTGGCAACCAGTTCGTTCGTTCCCCCGTCCACAAGGCGGTATCCGTACTTGAGCCGAATGTCTGCCGATGGTTGCACCTTCCCGTTCGAGAAGATCGTAGAAAAAGAGTTGAGCGCTTTTCCGCTCACAGTCAATCCATACCAATAGGGATTGACCGCATAGTGCGTGGTGAGGCCCTCGGTAGTGCGGGTAGTAGTGTATTTATAGTTGATATAAGCGAGCTGGATTTTCTTGTCTGCCGAGTTTAAAGAGAGGATGCCTCCACCGTACTGTGAATAATCAATCGAGCTTTTGCCTCCCGAGCCCTCCAGCACGTTCTGGCAATGAGCCCAGCCGCTCGCAAGCAAAAGAAAACACATCGTTAAGCCGGTCCAAGTTTTTTTCATAGGAAAGTCTTTTAAAAACTCCTGTTATCGGCATCAGTATTGATTTCTTTCATATAGTAGGTGTAACCGTTGGGTCCGAAAGCTTTTTTGTCACTTGTGCTCGCTGGCTTCAGCCCAATACCTGTAACCGTGATGGTGGCCGTTGAGCCAGGATCACCGTCCATGAGAATGTATACATCCAAATCATGATCCTGCGTGGTGAACTCATCAAAGTTGACTAACCACTTCGTTCCGTTGAATACCTTATTATTTGTAACATCTCGCCCTTCAAGCAAGATGGTTTTCAGGTTTTTTGCTTGCGCGGAAACTTCAATCGCGAGGTTTTTTATTACCGTTCCCATGGGTTCCCTAAAAAAGTTATATGGATGAATTGCCGTTTTGTAGGTTAGAGTTTGCTTTAAGAATCCCTGGAAATGCACTTGGCGGCTTTGAGTTGTTGTACACGATTCATCGATTTGCTCGGCCTTGGGTCCCTTTAGATACCGCGCATGCATGAGAGTTTTGACGCTGCAGTCGGCTTTGGTCGTGTTGTGAATGGTGATAGAGGTGGGAGCGATGAACCGGTCGAACTGATTGGGCGCGCCGATTTTTATAAAGTCTGTGTTGAAATTGAACCGCTCAAGCAAGGTAAGTGCCATGCATAAGGAGGTGTTGGGGTATTCCCCAATACTGCCTTTTTAACGAGCGCACCGCATCAGTACCAGCACTGAAACTGGCCTCACAGAATGGCTTCTTCTAATTTTGCGCTTCTGACTTCAGCTATTGTAGAAACTAAAAAGCAGCTATACATTTTTTCTCCGTAGACTCTTACCAGTGGCATAATCCTAGAAATGTCTTTTAAAAGGTTATAGCTGGATGGTATAGATTTACAATCTTGTTCTTCAGGTAATGTGCTTTGAGTGAAACGCAATTGGGTGCGCTTACAAGCCAAAAAGTCCGCTCTACAGTCCTGATTGAGCCTATTGAGCTGGTTTCATGAACTAAGTACATCAAATACTCCATAAGGATGAGCTTCTTAAACGACCGTAATTGTTGCAGTACCAGTAGGCCTGCATTTGGGTGCGTTCGTAGAGAGAGTATGCAAGGCAAAAAGCAGCTTACGGATTAGGAACGTATCGCTTACGCCTCTCGGAGTTTGTGTTTATGGCTACTATCCTTGCCCGTGCCGTGGCTATTGCGCCCTGACTACCTCTGCGGACAATACGTTCGCGCTTCGTTCGGTCTGTTTTTGAGAAGATGTAGGCAGACCCTTGCAGAATTCTAGTTATTAGCGAGGAGTTAATGTAGTTAGCTCAACGCAAACGCGTTGCAACTTCACACAATTTGAGGTGAGCGGGCAACAGTTCCAGCAGCACGTTCGCTTACCCCTCCCTGAAGTGCCGCCGAAGACCATTCAATCCTACATATTACTTTCATTTGGTAAGGTAAGCTCGCGCCTCGACGGTAGCCCAGTTACATTCAAAGCAGGAGCGGTCTTAGAATGTAACTTTTATATGGAAAGGAAATAATACCAACTCAATACAGCGGTATTAGCTTAGCTGGTAGGAGCCACGCTCAGTTAGATAGGCTATAGACCAGGTTTAGAGAAGGGGGCTATCGCTTCTTCCTGCGACGCCACAGCCAATAGCTCATCAGCCCTATTCCGATGACTGTCATAGTTAAGACGGCTGGCTCGACCGCGATGCCCATGTTATAGCCGCTTCCATGCTTACCGCGCCACGACTCGTAGCTACAGCCCGCTAGGAGGGTTGTTATGATAATGCTAACCAGGACCAAACGGTGGGCCGACCCAGCAGCGTGACAGGGACGCATTTGTAAGCGGGAGGTTACGCGTTCTTCTTGGGGCGTCCAGGACCTTTGCCGGTACCGGTGGCCTTGGGCTGGCGCTCCTTTTTAGCAGGCGTGTAGCCGGGCTCCAGCATCTGACTGATCTCGCCTAACAGTACCTCCACTTGATTCATATTCTTGCGCACCTGCTGCAGCAGGGTTTCGTTGGCTTCCGCATTCTGGAGTAACTCTTGCAGCTTGGAAAGGTCGAGGTTGGCCATGAAATAGAGGGATGTGGATGCTGAGAAAAAGGAAGTAAGACAGAGTTGCCAAGATAGTGAAGCACACCGCATAATGGGTTAGACTCTATACTTAAGGTTTATCATAACCAAGTGGCAAAATCTAACTTCGCTAATTAAGTCTTATCATAACTTATAATTTCCTTGGCTTTGGTTGCTGACTTAGCTACGACAAGGAAGACTTGCATACCTAAATTTTTTCTTTTTGGATTTTTGGTTTGTCTGATCGCACGGTGGGAATTCGGAATGCGGTTTACCAAGACGATCGTTCGTCTCTCCCTGTGACCGGTGCCAGCGGCGTGTAGGCGTACTTGCTGACCCTTTTCCTGATGTTCTTACCAGAATAATGACGCAAGCACACGTTGTTACCTGCTCCTATCTCAGAGGTAATCGACTCCCATCTTAAGGTGATCTCCTACCTTCTTACAACACGAAGTGGTAGGCAAGGTCTAGTATCACGCCAAACGACCACTAATAACAGCACTGCACTGTTTGTGACATACTAGGAACACCATTTACTAGGATGGCACACATATCAACTGGCTTTTGATATTAACAGAACTAAGCATGCTCATTCAATCTAGAGTGGTCCCAGTTTTAAAAGGGCAAAGGATTTTGTGCCAATGGTGCTAGGAACTGCTCTTTGCCTTTTCCACCTTTAGACGAGTGTTGAGCCTAGCTAACTATAGTAGTACGCCGATAGCCAGAAGCTTTACTAATTCAAATTCAATCTATTTCAAAATACTAATGGCGAAAAAGGCACTAGCTAAACACAAAATAGAAACTCTGAAAGACTTTACAGAGAAGATAGAAGAGTTATTACCACTCTCAGAAGACAGGATATTATGGTATAGAGGTTCTGGTTCTACAGATTACACCTTAGCTCCAAGCCTTCATAGGCACCCCTCAATTACAAATAATGAAGAGTTACTTGAGCTAGAAGGCAAAATCATTGACAGATTCAATCAAAGGTCAGTACCATATGTGTCAACTAATTTTATAAAAGAGTGGGAAATTCTATTTTATATTCAGCATTTCGGTATTCCAAGCAGATTACTGGATTGGACAGAAAACCCATTTGTAGCTCTATATTTTGCTTTGACCTCAGCAGTTACTAAAAGAGTTAAGGGTGAGACAGTATATGCTACAGATGTTAATGTTTGGGTACTAGATCCTGTATTATGGAATAGAGCAGTTCTTAGTGATAATACATATACAGGAGGTATTCTATCCTTAGAGAGTAAGCATTTAACTGCATACGAACCCAGAACAAGTTTTGAACTGATGAAGAATGATCCAGTCTGCATGTTCGGAACATATAACAGTGCTAGAATTGTAGCGCAAAGAGGGGTGTTCTCTGTTTTCGGAAAGAATAGAAAACCTATGGAAACAGTTGCAATAGAAGGTGGGTTCAACCCAAATACGCTTCAATGCTTCTATATTGAAATTAAAGATATTGAGCCTCTACTTACTTCTCTAATTTCAATTGGAATAACTGATTCTGTAATATTCCCAGATCTATCTGGACTTGCAACCGAACTCAAACGTTTTTTTAAATTTCGTGTGTAATGTTTGTAGTAAGAAGCTTCGATGGTAAAAATATAAGTTGGTGGCACATGGAAAAGGATCAAATTGATTTTGAGCCTCTCTATCAACGTAAAGGGCAATTGTGGAGTGATAGGGACAAAGCCTTTCTAATTGATTCGGTAATTAACAAGTTTGATATTCCAAAAATATACGTTGCTGATTTTACTTTTGGTAATTCTAATGGTCTTGATTTAAATCCAAGCCGAAAGTCTTATGCTATAATTGATGGAAAGCAGAGGTTGGAAGCATTATTCGATTTTATTGACAATAAAATCGCTCTTAACAACGATTTTGTATACATGGATGACCCTACAGTTGAATTAGGAGGTCTTACATATAAGGATCTAAAAGTAAAGTTTCCTAGGATTGCCAATAATTTTGACAATTTCCCTCTTAATGTCATGAGTGTAATTACTGACCAAGAAGGAATGATCAACGAATTATTTGTCAGATTAAATAAAAGTAAACCTTTGACTGGTTCTGAGTTAAGAAACGCAATGGAAGGGTTAGTTCCAAAGCTAATACAGGATATTTCTAATCATTATTTCTTCAAGAAAAACATTAAATTTAACATAGCTAGAGCGCAGGATCTTAACACAGCTGCAAAATTACTTCTTATAGAATTCAGAGGTAAGTTTGTTAATATAAAGAAAATTGATTTGGATAGATTTGTATCTGAGGCCAAGGAAGCAGAATCGTCTAACTTTGATTCAGCTGAAAAAAGAGTAAATTCTATTCTTGCACTTATGCATGAAGCATTTGAGGAAAAAGACCTTTTATTAAAGACATCTGGCGTAATACCAGTTTATTATTGGCTATTTAAAAATCATCAAAATGACTACAAGATTTTAAGGGAATTCATATTTTTGTTTGAGTCAGCAAGATTAGAATTTATTAAAATACAGAAAAGTCAATCAAAAGGTCTGTTTTTGATAGATCTTCCAAGCGAAAATTTGGAAATTATTAAGAATGATACAAGACTTATCGATAAAAAAGATTCTATCAGTAGGCAATTATTATATATGGTTAGGGTTGTCAATTACGAGCAATATCAAAATGGCTTAAGAAATCCTAACGATCAAAGCGGTTTGGTAAGTGCGTATACTGCAATCGAAAAAGGCTTTGCTTTTTATATTGATCAATTTGTTAGGGGTAGTAGCACTTCTAAACCTGCAAAGAAAAAGTAAGTATAATAGTGCCTTAACTGAATAAGTTAAGGCACTATTATGTAAAAGCATCTGCTTGCTTTAAACAACGCTTATATAACTTAGCAAGCTTTCATTCTATTCTGATTAACGCTTGTACCCGAGTATTATCAGCTTCTAAAAGCCAAACATCGTAAGTCTGTACTCTGGACATTTTGTAAACGCTCTATTATAAGGTGTCCATAAATGAATCATGGCAGTTGCAGAAGTCTCGCTCCAGCTTAGTAGGTTGACGAACTAAGTGAGCTGGTGGTAGAAAAAGCATCTATTCACAGCCTACTGGCTGCTAATATGTTCCTTTTAGATGTACAACAGCTACTTGTGCTATCGGACTCACCCCGAAAAAGTGGCAGCTTATAGCCGCTTGCCCGCTGCGCCCTACGTGCTATTTTGCCGAGGGACGGTGCCTCTCTGGAACCAGAGCTGCACCGCGTGGAAGATGTTTTGACTGACGCGTTGGGGTAATTTATAGTTCTGATGACAGCCATGAAGACCTTACTTATCGCCTTACTGCTGCTGGCTACCGGCCGGGCACAAGCGCAATTCCTGTCACTGAAAAAGCTGCTGGTGGTGGCCGAAAACGCACAGGAGAATTTCCATGGGGAGAACAGGCAACCCATCGCGTCGGAAAAGGTGCTGCGAGAAGCGGGGTTCGCACGCGTGCGGTGGCGGGAAAACGACCCAGATATTGACAGCAATCCCGCGTCCTATAAACTCTACTCGAGGACGACGGATGCCTTCCTCCTCTTTCACGCCGATGCCCATGGCCGGCTGCTGGAGGAGCTGGTGTACCGCGTCAGCAGCCCCGCGTGCGTGATACAGCTGCGCAAGCAGTTGGTAGCGGCCGGCTTTGTGATGCTGAAACCTGAGGTGGTGCCTGCGCAAGATCCGAATGCCCTAGTTGCGCATTTTTCGCCTTTCGACCTCTACTGCAGTAGTCCAGACTATATCGTCACGATAACGGGCGAAGTAGATGCGGCAGGTAAAGACCTGCACCGCTATTCCGTCTCCATCGAGCGCGAAGCCGCTATGCAGCAGATGCAGGACGAAATCAACGCTGTAAACGAGCAGGTACAGCAAGCCGACCAGACGAAACCAATCCTAACGCCGCCTCAGCGATGAATAGCCCTGTTACGTGTTGCAAGCGTCCTCACTAGAATGTAAATCGGCCCGTCCGAAGATCAATAACAAGTGCAAATGCTGGTTGGACAGCTGTTAAAGGTACGTTCAATAAATGCCAATTGGGATAGCGCATATACAATCTAGCTATTTTAACTTTTCAACAATTTACTGATTAATGCCACATACCTGAAGATCCTGAGAAAAGGTAACATAGGATTACCGTAAATGACAGAATTAAAACTGTCAAAAAATAAAGTGATTTATGTATAATCAATAAAAACTTATTTTTGTTTTTGAAAAATAGCATTCCTTTGTGGCACATAAAAATCAAAAGCAAGTACCATAAAATGAATAATGTTATCCCACTGCATTGAGTTGAACTAGTAAAAAGTTTGTTATATACATTAATTATTGGTATAGTGAAATAAAGATTGGCAAATAATACTAAAGCGTAGATCCAATAGGAAGTATTTTTTATAACAGTTTTAGTGTTCATTTTCTGATATTTTAAACACACTTTAAAGGGAATAAACATCACTGATAAAGGTTCTTAACTAGTAAGTTCGACTATTGTAGGAGCCTCATACTTTTTGGGGATAAGCAAGGGAATAAGCTGTTTTTATTTCACCCGATGGAAAGGAACAAAACCAGTTATAAGCATGAATTATAGGTAAGTTTAAAAGATGATTATGGCTGTTATAGCTATAAAAATCAAGATGATTAGTGTCGCGAAAGAGGTCAGTGATATCAATGTCATTAAATCAATTTAGAAGTCAGACAATCAGGTTTTGAAAGGGTTTGGTTCTCCACCGAACATTGCCATCAACAATAATCCAGTTGCCAACATCACCATTATAAAGCCCATCATATATTGATACAAGGGCAGCAAAAAATCCGTGTGCGTTTTTGAGTTATTGCAGCCTAAGTAGCATAAATAGATAAGCAGTAAACTCCATACTATATAGGATGAATATTGAATTGTAATACTGAAATCATCCATAAATTTTACTATAAATAAATATTTTGCAAAAAAGATAAAAACATTGCTTGTTATAAAGACAGGCAATATGCTTTTATAGATTATTGTTTTCATGATTCCTAAATATTAAGGCCATTAACAATGTTTCATCAATTAGTCCACATTCCTTGAAAGCCGTTAAATAAAACAGCCTGAAGTACTTTAAGAGCTAGGAGTATAATGCAAAATAACAGCGCGAGCAAAGTAAAGCCACTTATGTTAAGATAGACTGAAGTAAGAAATTTAAATTCATCTAAAGATTTTAAATATGGGTAGGCTCTAAGGCTCGAATAAGCTAGTACAGCATAAGAAACAGCAAGGATTATGTACTGAGACACTTTGCTAATAACATTAAAACTATAGTTGAAGTAAAATAAATTTGCAAAGAATAGCAGACAACTAGATATTGCTATAATTGGAAAAATACAGATGTAGAAGAGACGTAATAAGAGAGGTATTTTCATTTGTCGCTAAATAGATGCCTATTTAAACCAGCACCTTAATTATAAAATTGTTTGTCATCTATCAATAGCCAATTTAAAGCATACCTTCCTGTGTAGATGAGGCTTAAAATGAAAAGGCAGCAATAAAAAACATAAAACAACTTGTCTGTATTTGTTTTTTCATAAGTCATGCCTTTATAACACGCTAATGCAATTAGTGTAAACCAAATTAATAGGATTACATAAGATAAAGACCTACTTAAAGGAAGGGTTATGTGAGCTACAATCTCAAACAATAGTTCTTCGCCTAGAAATTGCAGTATAATTGCTATTAAGACAATAGCGTGTAATTTATTATTCATTTTAATATTATTATCTGAGCTGACCTTAAGCTTGAATGATGAAAATGGATGAATTTCAATATTTTGATCTAGTGCGGAAGCCAGCGTCGGGTATAGCATTGGATAAGGCGAAATATCGGCTGATGTGTCGTCGTTCTTGATATCTAGTAATTGTAACTCATCTATATTCGGTAAGCCTTCATTTAGTAAGTCCTCCATTGGAGCGCCAGGCATTAATATAGGCAAGCAAAAGTATTGAAAGTACTTTGAGGTGCAAAGTTTATTTCGTTAGCTTTGCCTCATCGCTTAGGTGTGAAGGAGAAGGATGGCTGTTGTTGCTCATAGAGCAGTTGCTTCCTCTTATCCATAGCAACAACTGCGAGCACCAAGCATCACCCTGCATGAAATCCACGACAGCCAACTTGCTCTGGTCCCCTACCCGCCTGCCCATTACTAAATCCAGAGTCCTCGGTGTATTTATCTGCCTCTCCGCTCTGGCTAGGCATATACCGCATCTGCCTAAGTTTGCATCAGACCGAAGCAGAGATGCTTTTGTAGACGCCACCGATCGCGTGTGCGGGTGGATAGGCCTCTGGATGGTACCCACCTTTGTGTTCTATACTCGCCGCCTTGAGCACAGTACCCCTGTGGCCGACGTACTTATGTAGGGATGTGGTGGCTATACGGCTCTTTGCTACTCTTTATGCTTCTACTCTATCAGATGATACCCTCTGACCAACTAGGTACCGATCCTTTCTGGTGCTAAATGTTTTTCACCATGAAACGAGCCGTTGTGAGCGTTCTGGTGCTGTGCTTGGTTGTCCTTACCGGGTATGGCGTGGTGGTACATGGGCTGTCTTACCGGATTTTGGGCTATCGCCCCAAACTGCAGTCGTTGGACCCGCAGCACTTGGCGGCCATCCAGACCCGCTTTCAACTGGCTGGTAGAGAGGCAGCAACACCCGCTACCCTCCGTCAGTTCGCCGTCGCCGAGACCGCTCGCAAACTGACCTTTGCCTAGAAGTATAATGCGTTGTCGGACCCCAATAAAATACTTGACAGTCAGCAAGCGCACTGTAAAATGTATTCATATGTGGTCGCGACAACCTATAATCAATTGGCCAAGCAACGAAACTGGCCGGCCACCTGCCGGGTCGCCTACGGGCACATCTACCTGTATGGGGTGAACCTCCATCAGTTTGTCGGGGGCGCCTTCTTCCAAGATCACGATTTCTGCGTTTTCACCGAGGAGCAGGGAACGTATGCCGCCGATGCCGTTCTGTACGATTATTTCTTAGTGAAGCGCATTCGACTGCGGGAACAGTAGGGAAGCGTAACGTCTACGACATCTTAAGGAGAAGCATTAGCACGTAATAGCACGGAGCAGAAGAGCTCGACCATGGCATGATTCTTTCGGTGGCGGGCTTAGTGGTCTAATTTGCTATCCTCAACTGCTTGCTGCGCTCTGTACACCGTTAAAATCGCATGATGTGGTAGGTGGTCAGGGGTAGCGCTTGCCACTACCCTCTCATTCAGATACTGCTGTGCAGTATCCAACATTACTATTCATGCTTGCTCTGCTGCTGCTGGATGAAGGCTCCGCCATCACCAA
This sequence comes from Hymenobacter volaticus, assembly GCF_022921055.1. Lineage (GTDB taxonomy): Bacteria > Bacteroidota > Bacteroidia > Cytophagales > Hymenobacteraceae > Hymenobacter > Hymenobacter volaticus. The sequence goes on along the minus strand of NZ_CP095064.1, from coordinate 185,058 downwards.
TACCGTGTTTCTGCTGAAAGCAATCCCGGTAGTATTTCTGTATGTCGTCGCCTTGTTGCTGATCTTGCCACAAGGGCGCTTCGCTGAATGGCGGCCCCTCGGCTTTCTCTGCTCTTGCGTGCTGGCTACGATTGGGATTCGCATTTGGCCTACGCACTACTCTTATCAGCAATACAATACCCCTGTCTTGATTGCAGCCGGTCTTTTGTTTCTTCCTTTACTGCTCGTTAGCATCGTCTATCTGGCCTCGCGTGAAACGCCCAAGCAGAAGCTAGTGGTCAGTGGGGTGCCGTTAACTTCCGAGGACGAAACGGAATTGCAGGCGCGGCTTACGGATCGGCGAATGGCAGTTGAAGTGCTTGAAACGGCCACGACCGACACTACCAAACACCTGCTGTTTCAAGATCATAGGCCGGCTGCGTACAAGTCCGGTGCTGTGTTGAGTCAGGTGCTGGCCCCCGTGTACGCCCAGCTCCGACCCTTGATCGCCTATGTACAGAGCCAGCAGCGGATCGAAACGATTGGCTTGGAGATGACGCTGGTGGAGGAACAAGGCTGGCAGTTGCGCCTCTATTTGGTGGCTCCTATTCAGCAACTGAATGGACTGCTCGAGCAGGTGGATGCTATTCCACGCAAGCAGTTGCGCGCCGGGCGGGTGGACAGCGTAGTCCGGATTGACTACCGAGAAGGCCACCCATTGAACATTATGGATACTAGCAGTGATTATTAGGCGTGCATCCCAGTATTGACTATCAGACACCCTATCCTGCTCACCAACAGCTTCTTCGACTTAACGCCCTAAACTGTCCAGCGTAACTGGACCACCTCAGTGCGGATGCAGACCGTTTAGAATTAGAACCAGCCAGTTGCAAAGCCGCTGGAACAACCCTGCTACGTCAGGGAGCTTACGACAGAAGTGTGTTTGTACTATTGCAATATATTTGACTTTTGTTTATATTTATAATGCGACTTTGTTTTAATCCGGCTGTAAGGATGGTTCTAGCAAACAAAAGGCCCTGGTTCAAACCAGGGCTTTTTGTTTTTATGGCGTCAGAATAGATGGGCTGTACAGAGTAGAGACTTTGTATTACCACTAGCCTCATCTGATTAGTATAGATTTCGAGTAGACTATCATAGCAGTTACAACACCGGCTCATACTTGGACTATCTCAGTCTCACGAAGTCAGGGCAACGTCACTTATTGGCACACTGATTTGGTGGACGACATTGATAGAACTATTTCCCCGCTTTATCCCCCATATGGAGGACATAAAACGCACCAGCATTTTGTCTATGAAAACGCTCCAATAATCGGATAGACAACACACTGTGTGCCGTCTGAAAAAGGTTGGCCAGTGTCTGATCCAGTCGCCTCTACTCCAGCACCACCGATGACGCGGAGCGTGGAGAGCCAACAAGACTACTATCTGCGTCCACTGTTAGCCTACTCGTCAGGCCAAAAAGCAAAACCTAACTTTATACGAATTTTATATTCATAATAATCTATATTAATCGTATATTATGTATGCCGTGGTTCCTCAGAGGGATACTGACCGGTTGTGGACCGCTCGCCGAAAGGGCTAGGGAATAGAATAAAGGGGCGCCTACTACCTTTTCAAGACCAGCAAGAAACCGGGCTTTTGACCTTCGGCGTCGGTCCCAGCGACTGACCATTACGGGCTTACAGTAGCCGACGACTGACCCCGGGCACGTTACCCGGGTCCTATTGGGAATGACACCAGCCGCTGCTGGTTATGAGGTGGTGGGCTTCCCTTATTCCTGCGCCTTTCCAGACGAAGAACTTCGCCCAGCCGGGGCGTGCTGCCCCTGTGGGGAGAGTAGAGGCCCCGGCGCTGACAGCCTTTGAGCGTCTGCTTTATCCCCGTTGGCAGCCCGGAGTCCGGTAGGGCGGCGGCAAGGATTACTGGTAGTGGCCGGCGTGTTTTCGGCTGTCTTGCGCTTGAAAGGGTTACGGCTCCCCAAGGGCTTTCTCGACGGCGGGGTAACGGGTCTCTATCTCGTGGTTGAGTAGCCCGGTAAGCGGCGGGTATTGGCCGCTGCTGCTGCTTCCGGTACCCTTTCTCGTCTTACGCTATTGCCCTCTCGGCCGACCGTTCGCGCTACAACCGCTGGTGGCCATTTTGACCCTGGCGAGCGGCATCTCTTCCTTCTCTTATCCCCTTGCATGATGGCAAACTTTCTCCCCTCTTGGGGCCGCCTGCTGCTGCTGCTGGCCTTCCCTCTCGCTGCCCGGGCCCAGAACGGCGTGGGCATCGGCACCACCGCTCCTGATGCCTCGGCGGCCCTCGATATCGTCTCGTCGGCCAAGGGAGCGCTGCTGCCGCGCCTGAGCGCGGCCCAGCGCACGGCCATCGCCAGCCCGGCCACGGGCCTGCTCGTGTTCCAGACCGATGGGCCGGCCGGGTTCTACTTCAACCGGGGCACCCCCGCGGTCCCGGACTGGCAGCCAATGGGTGCCGGCGGCGACAACCTGGGCAACCATACCGCCACCCAAGCCCTGCACTTGCAAGGCAATGCCCTGACCGGCACGGGAGCCAGCATTGGCACGGCCGTGGGCCTGGGCGTGCGCGCCGATGGCGGCCTGAATCTAGGCCAGAACACCATCGGCAACAACCTCTACCTGGGCTTCCAAGCCGGGCAAGCCAACACCACAGGCATCGGCAACGTGTTTAGTGGCTATCAAAGCGGCGAAAACAACACGACGGGCTACAACAACGTATTCAGCGGCTATCAAAGTGGCCGCAGCAACACGGAGGGCAACTTCAACGTGTTCAGCGGCGCCTACAGCGGCTATAACAACACCACCGGCAACTTCAACGTGTTCAGCGGCAACAGCAGCGGCATCAGCAACACCACCGGTACCGGCAACGTGTTCAGCGGCGACCGGGCCGGGCAGGCCAACACGACGGGCAGCCTCAACGTGTTCAGTGGCTTTCAAAGTGGCTTCGAGAACACGACAGGCAGCGGCAGCGTGTTTAGTGGCTACCAAAGCGGTAGAAGCAACACCACGGGCTACAATAACGTATTCAGCGGCAGTTTAAGCGGCTACAGCAACACGACGGGCAGCGGCAACGTGTTCAGCGGCTATGAAAGCGGCTTCAGCAACACGACGGGCAGCTTCAACGTGTTCAGCGGACAGGGAAGCGGCGTCAACAACACTACAGGCAGCGCCAACGTGTTCAGTGGCTACCAAAGCAGCCTCAACAACACCACCGGTAGCAACAACGTGTTCAGTGGCTACCAAAGCGGCTTCGAGAACACGACGGGCAGCTTCAACGTGTTCAGCGGCTATCAAAGCGGCCGCAGCAACACGACGGGCAGCAGCAACGTGTTCAGTGGCATCAACAGCGGCCTCGAAAACACCACAGGCAGCTTCAACGTGTTCAGCGGACAGGGAAGCGGCTTCAGCAACACCACAGGCGGCGGCAACGTGTTCAGCGGCACAGGCAGCGGCGGCCGCAACACGACGGGCAACGGCAACGTGTTCAGCGGCACCAACAGCGGCGCAAACAACACGACGGGCAGCGCCAACGTGTTCAGTGGCATCAACAGCGGCTACAACACCACCGCAGGCAGCGACAACGTGTTCAGCGGCATCAACAGCGGCTTCAACAACACCACAGGCAGCGGCAACATCGCCCTGGGCTATAGTGCCGGCCCCACCTCCGGCGCGCTGACCAACGCCACGGCCCTGGGCTACCAAGCCAAGGTGAGCCAGAGCAATTCCCTCGTGCTGGGCGGCACCGGGGCTTTCGCCGTGCGCGTGGGCATTGGGACGGAAGCGCCGGGCTACCTGCTCGATGTGGCGGGCGATATCCGGGTGAACTCAATCGTCTACACGTCCGATGCCCGCTTCAAGCAGCAGGTGCGCCCGCTGGGCGGCGCGCTGGCCGCCGTGCTGCAGCTGCGCGGGGTGCGCTACACCTGGAACACCCTGGGCGTGGCGCACGGCGGCACGGCCGGCACCGAGCAGGTAGGCCTGCTGGCGCAAGAGGTCGAAAAGATCTACCCCGAACTGGTGAGTACCGATACGGAAGGCTACAAAGCCATCAACTACGCCCAGCTCACGCCCGTGCTCATCGAGGCCCTCAAAGAATTGGCGGCCCAGAATGCCGCGTTGCAAACGCGCACCGCTACGGCTGAAGCCAAAGCGGCCACGGCCGAAGCCAAAGCGACCCAGGCCACGGCCACCACCGCCGCCTTTGAGGCGCGGCTGCGGGCCTTGGAAGCCGGCAGCGGGCAGGCCCGGCGCTAACCGCCACGGTGCTATCGCTGCTTTTGCCTTCTTTCCTCCGCCTGCTTAACTCCGCCTGGTTATGAAACTCCTCTTTACTCTGGTCCTCGCGCTGCCCGCCTTCCCCGGCTTAACCCAAACCTTGACTAATGCGGGGGCCACCCTCACAGTAGAAGCCGACGCCACGCTCTACGTGGCGGGAGGCGTGCTCAACCAGGCTGGCAGCACCCTGATCAACGCCGGCACGCTGCACCTCGCGGGCGACCTAACCAACGCGGGTACCCTCACCTCACCAGGCCTGCTGCTGTTCGCGGGCACCAGCACCCAAGTCTTCCGCCCCGGCACGGCTGCCGTGACAGCTATCACCCTCCACAACACGGGCGCGGCGGGCGCCAACCGGTTGCTGATCACCGAGGACCTAGTGATCACCTCCTTGCTCACCTTAACCCGGGGTCTGGTGCGCACGCAGGAGGCGGAGACGGGTGCCCCGCTGGCCACGCTACGCCTGCCCGACGGGGCGCGGGTCATGGGCGAAGGGCCCGGCCAGTACGTGCAGGGCCGCCTGGCCGTGACGCGCAGCAGCGGCAGCGTCGCTACGGGGGCGGTCGACTTTACCAATGGGCTGGTGCTTGATTCGAACGGGCAGAATTTAGGCCCTGTCACGGTCACGCGCACGGCGGGCCTGCAAGCCGCGGGGGTGAGCTACGGCCCCACCGTGGGCGGCACCAGGAGCATCGACCGACTCTGGCAGGTGGCGGCCCGCCAGCCGCCCAGGGCCCCGGTCTCCGTAAGCGTGAGTTGGATCAGCGATGATGATAATGGCCTCGACTTCACTATGCCTGCGCAGCTCTGGCGGGCCGCCCAAGCCAGCGGCCCCTGGACCCGGCAAGGCGCCCCAATTAGTAGCAGCGTGCGCCGCCTCACGGCCGACGTGACGCAACTCGGGGTGCTGACGGTCCGCAATACGAGCGCCTCGCGGCCCCTGACGCCAGAGAGCCGTTCCGTGGGCTTTACCGCGCAGCTCTACCCCAATCCGGTGCGCGGCAGGGAAGTGCCAACCTTGCTGGTGCACACCGCCAATGCCGGGCCCCTCAGCTGGCAGCTGACCGATGCGCTCGGACGCACGCTGAGGAGCCAGAGCGCCCCGCAGCCCCCGGGACCAGTACAGTGCCTCTCGGTCCCGCCAACAGCTTACCACCCGGCGTCTACCTAGTACGAGTACAACAAGGGTCCCATCACCAGGTACTCAAGTTGATACGGGAATAATCGTCAGCTTCCCATAGCAGAGGATCACCACCGCAATCTGGAGAAACTGCTCGGTTGAAGCCGCTACAAACTACGTTTGGTCAAGGGCAGGTTTCGGTCCTTCCTGCTTCGTATCGACCATGGTGAAAGATAAGCAAGCATAGCCCTAACATTAGCCCCGATAAGGGGCCCTTATCACAACGATAGAGCAATGCTTTGCGCCCCTTCCTGTGTGCTGCTTGCAAGCACTAATCGAGCAAAGCCTTCCCAAGCGCTACTCTTTCGGGGCAACGGACTATCCTGCAAGGGCCTCTGAGCTATTTGGATAATACATTTAAGCGCCCGTTCCAACATCCTTAAGATCTGAGGCTTAAGGGGTTAGTCACTGAAGTGCTCTACTCTGACGTTATCATATAATTAATCCTTGTTTTTATTGCTCGGTTCACCGGACCTTACACCGGCAATCCGACTCGTTCCGGCCCTGGACCAGAGCAATTCACAGGCTGGTTGCGCATTGTTCTCTGTCGCCCCACCGGCAGTTTATCCTTTTTCTATTTCATCCTATGAAACAAACTGTTACCCGATTGCTGCCCTGGGCCGCAAGCTGGCTCCTAGGTGTGTCCAGCACCCAGGCGCAGGTCGGCCCGGCTCAACTGCCGCTGACCCGCTCGCCTTTCCCGGCCACCCTGGCCCTCCCCGCCGGAGCACGTCCCCTCCAGCAAGCGCTGCCGGGCGGCCCCCCACAACGGACCCGCTGTCGTTGGCCAAGCGCTTAGCACCGCCAACCGCCGCCCCGAAACGCTTACACGAACCGGCGGCCACCCCGAGTGCGGCCCTGGGGACTACGGCCCGTACCAGCGCTTCGGTCAGCGAGGCGTGGGCGGCCCGCTACGCCGGGACAGGCGACAGCTACGACGGCGCTGCTGACGTCGCCATTGATGCGAATGGTAGCGTGTACGTCACGGGCTTCTCGCTCGGCAGTAGTAGCGGCTATGACTATGTCACCGTCAAGTACAATGCCAATGGCTTTCAACTCTGGGAGGTGCGCTACAACGGGCCGGCCAACAGCGACGATGTGCCCACCAGCCTGGCCGTGGATGGTGCGGGCAACGTGTACGTAACCGGCTCGTCGGTCGGCACTGGCACCCGCTACGATTACGCGACGGTCAAGTATTCGCCGGATGGCCAGCAACGGTGGGTGGCTCGCTACAGTGGTCCGGCCAACAACGAGGACTTAGCGGCCAGTCTGGCCGTGGATGCGGCCGGCAACGTCGCCGTCACCGGGGCTTCCTACAACGGCTTGGGCAGCAGTTACGACTATCTGACGGTCAAGTACACAACCACGGGCCAGCAGTTGTGGGAGGCGCGCTATAACGGACCGGCCAGTAGTGACGACCTGCCCACCACCTTGGCTTTAGATGGCGCGGGTAACGTGTACGTGACCGGCACGAGCTACAGCAGCAGCCAGAGCGACTATGCCACCCTCAAGTACGACGCCAGCAGTGGGCAACTACAATGGCAAGCCTTCTACAACGGGCCCGGCAACAACTACGACCTGGTGCGGGAGTTGGCCGTCGATGCCACGGGGCGCGTCGCCGTGACGGGGCTCAGCTTCAATGGCAGCAGCTACGACTACGCCACGGCGTCTTATTCGGGAGCGGGGCAGCCGCAGTGGTCGGCCGTCCACAACGGCGCTGGCAACGGCTACGACGAAGCGACCGGGGTAGCCCTGGACGGGACGGGGAACGTACTGGTAACGGGCTACGCCGAGACGAGTGGCGGCAACTGGGACTACACCACCTTCAAGTATGCCGCCGCGGACGGGCAGCCCGTCTGGGAGGCGCGCTACAACGGGCCCGACGGGGGCTATGACGAGGCCAAGGACGTGGCCGTGGATGCGAACGGCGATGTGCTGGTCACCGGCCGTTCCTTCACCGGCCTCGGCCTGAGTGAGTACGCGACGGTCAAGTATGCGGCCAGCAGCGGGCAGCAACTGTGGGCCGCTCGCGCGCAGGGGGTAGGCAGCGGCGATCAGCAAGCGACGGGCATCGCCGTGAATGCCGCCGGCACCGTGGCCGTCACCGGCACGGCCACGCGCAGCACGACCAATTCCAACTATGCCACCCTTACCTACGCCGCCAGCGGGCAAACGCGTTGGCGCGCCGAGGGCCCCGAAATCACCAATGTTCGCAGCGAGGCGTCCGACATGGCCGTGGATGCGGCCGGCAACGTGTTCGTCACCGGCATGGTCTACGGGGGCAGCACCGCCCGCTGGGAGGTGCTGACGGTCAAGTACGCCGCCAATGGGCAACTCGACTGGCAAGCGCGCTACCCCGCCGAGGTCGTCACCGGTCGGCTGCCGCATATCGCCGTGGATGCGGCGGGCAACGTGGCCGTCGCGGGTACGATCTACAGCTCCCCTTTGTCGGACTGTCTGATTCTCAAATACGAGGGGGCGACGGGCCGGCAGCAGTGGGCCAGAACGTACAATGGGCCCGGTAATGGGGGGATGGCGTCGCCGATGTGGCGGTGGACGCGACCGGTAACGTGGTCGTGACGGGCAACTCGGCCGGCTTCAACAGTGGCAGTGACTTTGTGACGCTCAAGTACGCGGCCAGTGGCCAGCAACTCTGGGTGGCCCGCTACTTCTTGGTCGGCGACGAGGAAGATCTGCCGGCAGCCGTCGCCCTGGATGCGGCCGGCAATGTGTATGTGACCGGCTACGGGGACAGCGATGACTCGTTCGTGATCAACTACGACTACGTGACGCTCAAGTACGCGGCCGGTGGCCAGCAACTCTGGGTGGCCCGCTACCGGGGCACGGGGGCCCGCGACAGTCAAGACCAAGCGCGCGACCTGGCCGTGGATGCGTTCGGCAATGTAGCCGTGACCGGCGTTTCGGCCAATAGCACGGGCGCCAGTGCGTTTGCCACCGTCAAATATAATGGCACCAGTGGCGAGCAACTGTGGGCCACCCGCTTCGAGGGGTATGGTCCCCGCACCCAGCAGCACGGGGCCACGGGCATCGCCACGGATGCTGCCGGCGACGTGGTGGTCACGGGCGTGTTCAGCAACAGCGATGGCCAGACCGATTACGCGACGCTCAAATATGCCGGCGCCAGTGGCCAACAGCGTTGGCTCGTGCGCTATGATGGGCCGACTAGCGGCAATGACCAGGCCACGGAGGTGGTGCTTGATGCCGCTGGTGACGTGTACGTGAGCGGTTCTTCCATCGGCGGTCCCAGTGCCAGTCCTAACGCACTGTTCAACACGGATTATGCGACGCTCAAGTACGCGGGCAGCAGTGGAGAGCAACAGTGGGTCGCGCGCTATAAAGGCCCGGCCAACGGCTATGACCAGGTCACGGCCCTCGCCGTGGATGCCCTCGGCCAAGTGCTGGTAACGGGACGCTCGGAAAGCGGCCTTGGTTCCAGCCAGCAATTTGCGACCGTTGCGTACACGCAAGCCTCCCAAGCGACGGCGAAGGTCTTGAGTGCAACAACCCAGCCAACAGCGTCTGCTTCGCCAGCAAGCGGGCAGCAGTTGGCCGTGTATCCAAACCCCGCAACGGGCCCCACCACCATTCGCTTCCGGCCCGTGCTCGATGGGCCCGCGCAGGTGCTTGTCTACAATCAACTGGGCCAGCAGGTAGCCACCTTGTACGACGGGCCCGTGCGGCAAGGGCATTCCTACGAGTTGTCGTTGCGTAGCGAACAGTTACCAGCGGGTTTGTACACCTGTTCGCTGCTCGTTAGCGGCCAGCGCGAATCAGTGCGCCTCGTCGTGACCCATTAAGCTCTGACCGGTCTTAAATCTACAAAAAGCGTCTTCCACCATGGTGGAAGACGCTTTTTTTCGGGTCTCTTATGACAGGAGGTAGTTAGGTAGTGGACCAGCAGGCGGCAGGGTAAACAGCTTGGCTCTTTTCTAAACGTCCCTAGTAAGGTGCCTATAGCAACTGTGTATAGTCATGATAAGGGCCCCTTATCAGGCGTAGAAAAATGTCGATCACTGAAGCAGTGCGGCCTTTTACCCTCTTACAGGAGGCGGGGCTCGAAAGAGGGGCGCGTCAACCCGTCCTGATTATCCGCCCACCATCGCCCGCTACACCTACTGCTCCGTCTGGCCGGAGGCACGCTGTTGGCTCCGGTGGTGATCCGGTCAATTCGCTGCAAACCGCGTTTTTGTCTGGCCTCTTGCGGCTCCGGAGCTTTTGGGCGCGGTAACCGAATGAAAAAAGGAGTATCTCCTTCGCCAACCGGAGCAAAAAGGGAGTATCCCCAGTCGCTATCCGGACAAAAAAGGGAGTATCTCCAGGGATTTTCGACCTAAAAGCTGCTGTTTTTCTCTTGCGAAAGCGAACAAAATACTAGAAGCCAAGCATTTATCGCATTTTCGCCGGTTGTGTAGCACCCTCAAAGCCGCCCTGCTACAACCTTTCGCCCCTTGACCTGCTCCTTGTGCTGTCTGCTTCTCGCAGTAGGCGCTTGCCAGTGTCAGTAGGAGAAATTCCGACTTTTTGCCTCCTTCACGACCGACGGGAAGGCCGACGCCGACGTGCCCTCCTCTCGGTTCCTATTCCCTAACTCTCCCCTCTACATCCCTTCCATGCCGCACTTGCGCCGCGCTAGCCGCCTAATCGCCTTGCTCTTTTGCGTTAGCTGTAAGTCATTCGACCCTGGTCTGTTAAACCCTACCGCGGTCACCCTTAGCCCGAAGCTGCCGGCCCTGGAGAACCACGTTCGGGATGAGCTGGACGAGGTCACGGTGGTGATCGGGCCCGATGGCGATGGGAGTGTAGTAGCCACTCGTTCCCGCGATGTGGCTACCTTATTTGAGCGCGAGACGAGGGAAGCCCTCACGGCGCCGTACGGCGATAAGAAAGGCTTCTTAGAACTCAAGGTCACGCCCCTCACGACCCGTGGTTCTGCGTGGCTGCTGGTGTCCGGGCTGACGCTGTTCATTCCCAACGCCGTGGGCATGCCCCTCTCGGCGTGGAGAACCACGGTTTCCACCCAACTCGATGTGCTCGATAGCCAGCGGCGACTCGTGGCCACCTACCGTGCCGAGGGCGAAGCCAAGGCCGTGTGGGGTCTGTTTAGCGCCACCAACTATGCCGAACCGGGCCGGGTCGTGTACCTGCAGGCGGTACGGCAGTGCCTCGAGCAGATCAAAACGAAAATGCAACCGGATCTAGCGCGTTTGCAGAGCCAGTTACAATAACGTACAGCCTGCTATGTTACAAGCTAAAATCTGTGCAATCGCCTTTGTTGAAGGTCGCTACACCAGGTAGTGGCTCCCTTCCGGCGCTGGATAATTTTTTCCATTCCTAATGCGACGGCCCAGCCCATCAGACAAGACAGAGCAGGAATCAGCAGATTTCTAGTGATGCTTCTCCGTAGTGCGTTAGGCTAAATGGCCTTGCAAGGACTTGCTCCGGCTTACCGGGTGCGCCGAAAAAACTTACCCTGCAAAGCGCTGCGCAGCCCGGCCGGTAGCGGTTGGCCTTGTTCGTAGGCCTGGATCAGGGCCTTTTCTTTCTGGCGGCTGAACCTAGATTTGAGGCTAACGGCGGGAATCACCGTCACGGCTCCCACGATGCCCGCAGCGACGACAAAGCCTGTATTATCCTCTGCGGGCGCGGGCTGGTTGGTCAAGCTATAGCCGGCGCCCACAACAGACGAGAAGGCCGACGTTGCCGCATAGAGGATACCGATCGTCGTAAGGGCCGTCGCCCCACCGGCCATAACCCAAGTACCCGTTCGGCGGCGCGCCTTAAAGAGGTGGTGGATCGCCTGGATGCTGTCCTCGCGGTTTGGGACCAAGGCCAGCACCGGGCGGGCAGTCCGGGCGGTAGCGTCGGGCGCGGTTTGGGCGTGCAGGGGCAAGGCGAGCAGACCACTCAAGAGCCCACCGACCAGAAGCAGAGGATAGCGCATCGGAGCAAGAGGTAGTTGTTTTAGATACAATGATGAAATAGCTAGACTAATTGCCAGTTGCAACTGGTGTAGCCCACACTCTAGTGCACTGTAAGTGGGAGAGAAAGGCGTAGTGATCGGTTCGGTGGAGTGTCTTTGGGATTACGCCGCCAGGAGAATATTCTGGTTGAAGCGAAAGAAATTGGTGGGGTCACACTTCTTGTTGACGGCCCGGAGCCGTTCGTAATTTGGCCCGAACGCCGCTTAATGCTGCCAGGACGTCAATTACAGCGTTTCATGGGCCGCCGCCCGGCCCGCCACGCGCCCCGAGAAAAGACACCCACCCAGGAAGGTGCCTTCCAGGGCCCGGTATCCGTGCATGCCGCCGCCGCCAAACCCTGTTACTTCGCCCGCCGCGTACAGGCCCGGCACGGGCTGCCCCTCCGGGCCCAGCACCCGGCCGGAAAGGTCGGTTTCCAGGCCGCCTAGCGTTTTGCGAGTGAGTATGTGCAGCCGGACCGCAATCAGGGGTCCCTTGGTTGGGTCGAGCAGCTTGTGGGGTTTGGCCGTCCGAATCAGCTTGTCGCCGATGTAGCCGCGGGCGCCGCGAATAGCCGTTATCTGGCCGTCCTTGCTGATGGGGTTGTCGAGCTGCTGGTCGCGGGCCCGTACTTCCCGCTCTAGCGCTCCAAAGTCAAGCAGCGGCTGGGCGGTTAAGGCATTCATGCCGTGCACCAATTCGGCCAGGGTGTTGCGCACCACGAAATCGGTGCCGTGCTGCTTGAAGGCTTCCACGGGGGCCGGGGCGCCTTTACCGAACGCGCGGCCCACACTTTGGCGCCAGCTTTTGTTGGTCCAGTCCGGGTTTTGCTCGGAGCCGGAAAGGGCAAATTCGTGGCGGATAATTTTCTGCGTCAAAACAAACCAGCTGTAGTCGTAGCCAGTCTGCCGCAGGTGCTGCAAGGTGCCCAGCGAATCGAAACCCGGGTACAACGGACCGGGCAGGCGGTTGCCGCACGCGTCCAGCCACAGCGAAGACGGGCCCGGCAAAACGCGAATGCCGTGCTGGGGCCAAATGGAATTCCAGTTTTCCAGCCCTTCGGGATAGTGCCACATCCGGTCCTGGTTGATGAGGTGTCCTCCCGCCGCTTCACTGATTCCCAGCATCAGCCCGTCGACGTGGTCGGGTACTCCCGAGAGCAGGCGCTCGGGCGGTGGGCCCAGGCGGGCGGGCCAGTGCTGGCGCACCAGCGCGTGGTTGCCCCCCATGCCCCCGGCCGTCACGATGACGGCTTGGGCCCGCAGCGTGAAGTCGCTTACGGCGCGCCGGGAGCTTTTCGCGCCGCGGGGCACCGAGCTAGGCTCCAGAACCTGCCCCTGAACGCCGTCTACTACGCCGTTGGTAGCGGTTAGTTCGGTAACTCGGTGGCGAAACTTGAAGGTGATCAGGCCGCGCTGCGCTGCTGCGCGGACACGCTGCGCAAACGGGGCCATCACGGCGGGCCCGGTGCCCCAGGTCAGGTGAAACCGGGGTACCGAGTTGCCGGGCCCCAAAGCTCCGTAACCGCCGCGCTCGGCCCACCCCACGATGGGGAAGAATCGCACCCCCATCCGGTGCAGCCATGCGCGTTTCTCACCGGCCGCAAACGCCACGTACGCTTCGGCCCAGCGGCGAGGCCAGACATCTTCCGGGCGGTCAAACGCGGCCGTGCTCAGCCAATCCTGCAGCGCCAACTCGTAGGAGTCCCGAATGCCAAGGCGCCGCTGCTCGGGGGTGTCAACCAAAAACAGCCCGCCTAACGACCAGAAAGCTTGCCCACCAAGACTTTGCTCGGGTTCCTGGTCCAGCAGCAACACCCGTTTGCCAGCCTCCGCCAGTTCGGTAGCGGCCACCAAGCCGGCTAACCCAGCCCCAATAATAAGAACGTCTGCCTCGGTGCGCATAGCATTGCTGGATAGGTTTTTACGATTGTTCGGCGCGCTGTTGCAGGGTAAAAAGGCAGTGCTTATTTCACCTCGAACAGCAAGCCCACGTACACGAGCCGGCCGTAGCTTGGGGAGCCGTACACCTGGTAATTGGTGGAGTTAAACAGGTTGGTGCCACCAGCCTGGAAGGTGGTGTGCAGGCTAGGTAGCGAGTAGCCTAACTGCGCATCCACTACTTGCGCCCGGGGCAGCGTGCCGGTGGCAAACGTGGACTCGTAGAGGAAGCGCTCCACCCAGCGGTAATTGAGGGTGTAGCTGAGCTTGCGCGCCAGCGCTTGTCCGCTGGCCCCCAGGTTGAACTTGTGCTTGGGCGTGTTGAAAAACGACTGCGTGCCGGGCTTGAAAGTAGTGGTCAGCAGCTCGTTGTAGCTGTAGTTGCCGCTCAGGACCAGGCTCGGGAGAAGGTGTAGTTTACGCTTAGGCCGGCGCCATTGGTGCGCACCTGCTGGTCGACGTTGGCGGCAATCTGGATTACCCGGGTTGGGTTAGCGGGGCTCTGGAAGCGGCTGGGAGCCGCAGCGGCAATCTGCTGGGCGGTGGGCCGGGTGCCGTCCACGTTGCTAATAGAGTTCTGGATGGCAATGAAGTTGTCGTAGACGCTGTAGAAGTAATCCACGTCCAGGAACAGCTGCGGGGTGAGTTGGGCGCGGTAGCCCACTTCGGCGCTGTTCACTTCTTCGAGTTTCAGCGGGTTGGCTTGGTACTCGTAGGTGGCCAGGTCGGCAGCGCGGGTGGGGGCCAGAATCCCGGGCAATTGGGTGGCCAGGGTAGTGGTATAGCCCCGATACCCATTCTCGACGTTGCCTAGCAAGATGGCCCGCCCCACGTCGAGGCGGATGTACTGGTTGTCTTGCGCAGGCGCCCGCAGCGCGCGGCTAAAGCTGGCGCGCAGGTTGTGCTGCTTTTCCGGGCCTGCCGAATACACCGCCGAAAAGCGGGGCGAGAAGGCCGTGCCGAAGTTCTTGAACCGGTCGACGCGGGTGGCGGCAGCCAGTTGCAGGCGCTCGTTCACCAAGCCCTTGCTGGCCCGGGCGTAGGCCCCGTACTCGTAGTTTTCGATTCGGTCGCCCTCCCGCGAGTCCTGAAATAAGCTGCCATCCGAGCCCAGCAAATACTGGCGGTAGGAGCCGCCCACCACCACATCCACCACGTCGGATTTGAAGTTATACTGCGCGCTGCCGTCGTTGAGCAGCGAGCGGATGATGAGCCGCGCGCCCACGCCCGGTGTGGGATCATGGATGATTTGGTCGCGGGCGGCCGCGAATTCCGGGGTGCCGGGTTGCAGCAGCGGCGCGTTGGTGTTGGCGGCAGTACGAGCCGTCAGGGCAGCCGCATCGGCATTGCCCCCGTTGGCGGCGAAGGCCTGGTTGTATACCGAGGCGTAGGTGCCGAAGTAGCGCTCGGCGTAGCTGCCGGGACGGGAGTTGCCCCCGCCGATGGGCACGTTGAAGCCCGGGGCCAGCTGGGTTTGCAGGAAAGCCCCCAGGAAGCCCAGGTTGTAGGAACCGTCGGTTTGGGGGTCGCGTCCACCGGAAAAGTCGCGGGTGGTAAAGGCGCGCACAAACCAGTTGCGGCCTTCCAATAGCACTTTGGCTTGCTGCACGCCGCTGTTCTCGAACCGGTAGCGCGCTCCGGCCTGGTAGGTGCTGCTGGTGATGTTGTATTTGTAGCCTACCGTAGCCTTCACCCGGTCGGTGAGCAGCACCGACAAGCTGGGGGCCACTTTCAGCGAGTAAGTTTTGTTGTCGCCGCCAATCAGGTCGGCCTCGGAGTAGCCGGGCAGAAATACTGTTTTGCCGGCCAGGGCCCCGCCAGTGGCCGTGAACGTGTTGCCGATGTCGCCGTAGCGGCTCACGGCGTCGTAGCCCAGGTTGGAGCCAACTGGGTTGTTGGCGGGCTCAATCAGCTGAGATGTAGCATCTTGGTTGTTGGCCGTGAAATCGTGGGCCTGAATGTAGCCGCCCGCTATTTTAAAAGCCACCCGCTCGCCGAGTTTCACGGCGTAGCGCAGTTGGCCATCGAGCAGGTGGCGGTTGCCGGCCCGCAGCCGCACGCTCAACCCCGGGTCGCGAAATGGGTCGCGGGAGTTGGTGAGCAGCACCCCGTTAAAGGCATTGGCGCCGTAGAGCGCCGAGGCCGGGCCGTGTACAATTTCCACGCTGGCCACGTCCAGCACCGGAATGCCGAGCAGGTTGCCGAAGTTGCTACTCAAACTGGGCGCGGCCGTGTCTACGTAATCGGCCAGTTGAATAACCCGGTCGGCGCGCGAGGAGTTGAAGCCGCGAGTACTGAAGCTGGTGGTGAGCATGCTGGAGCTGCTGATGTCGATGGACTTAAACCGCCCCAGGCCCGCCACCAAATCGGGCGAGGTGAGTTGCTGCACCTGCCGCTGATCGAGCTTCTCCACTGTCACCGGCACCTGCCCAATCGCCTCCTCCACCCGAGACGCGGCCACCACCACTTGGTCGAGCATGGTGCTGGGCTTGAGCACGATGGGGGCCGCTGCGCTAAACGAAGCCAGCGGTAGCTCCTGGCTTTCGTAGCCCACCAATGACACGACCAGCACCGAGGGAGCATTACCGGGCTTGGCGTCCCGGAGTTCAAAACGGCCGTCTTCATCCGTGCTCCCCCCGATGTAGGTGCCTTTCAAAAAGACCGTGACCCCGGGTAATGCTTGCCCGGCTTCGTTCTGCACCCGGCCGCTCAGGGTTTGCTGCTGCGCCCAGGCGCCCACCGACAAGAGGAGAAAGGTGAAAACCAGGGCGTAAAAGGTAGAGTTTGAGTTCATAACCTGGAATTGAGAAATGGATCACAAGCATGCGGCAGGCCCGAGGGGCCGTTGCACCGGTCCCTAGCTGGGCAAGTGACCGACACTATTGTGCCCATTAACTCCCGCTTCGCCACTAGCGGGAGTGGCGAGTCAGGACGAGGGCTGTGTCAGTTCCGTGGTTCAAAGGCAGTTCTGTTGGGCAACGCGGCAGGCAAGCGCTCATCACTTAGTTAGGTGGGGCCAGGTGAGTACTACACGAAAGGTATAAGCACAAATACTCACACCCTAAGCGATAAATAGCGACTGTCGGCGGCTAGTTATCGGTTTCCAGGATCTGCACGGCCGAAGGCAACGGCAATGGCATTTTTTATAGTTTTAATATTGAATATACAATTTTAGTAGTATTATGTACTATTGATGGCAAGTGTGTTTGCAGCTTTTACCAAAGAATTATAGTTATGAATCCCGCTACTACCCAGAGTCTGTTTTTTCAGCATCTGAAAAGCCACGTACCGGCTCACAAAGCGCTAGTAGAGGAAGTAGCCGACCTACTCGGCATCAGCACCGATAGTGCTTATCGACGCATTCGGGCGAGAAGCCCCTTGTGTTGAGTGAACTGCAGCAGTTGGCCGCGCACTATCAGGTTTCCCTCGACCAACTACTGAATTTGCAAAGCGACACGGTGCTGTTCACGGGCAAGCCCATCGCTCATACTCCGGTCACGCTGGAAAGCTGGCTGACCCGGATGCTGGGCCAACTGCAACTAATGAACAGCTTCGGTAAGCGGCACTTATACTATTTGCTCAAAGACATTCCTCCCTTCTACCACTTTCAGATTCCCGAGTTGGCAGAATTCAAAATGTTCTTCTGGATGAAGTCCATTCTGCACTACGATAGCCTAAAGGGGGTTCGATTTCGCTTCGGCGACCCGCAGTACGCGAATTGCCACGCCCTGTGCCAACGCATCGTGGCCTTGTACAGTCAGATGCCCACTACGGAAATCTGGAACGTGGAAAGCGTGAATAGCACGTTGCGCCAGATCGAGTTCTACCACCAAGCCAGCGCTTTCGCCTCGCCCGGTGATGCTTGTTTGCTTTACGAAAAAGTGACCGAGTTGCTTGATTCTATTGAATACCAGGCAGAAATGGGCGTGAAATGCGTCTTGAAGCAGCCCAGCAGCCAGAGCTTACCCTACCGCCTGTTTGTCAACGAGCTAATCTTGGGGACAACACCTTGCTGGTGGAACTGGACGACATCCGCCTAACCTACCTCAACCACAGCGTGCTCCATTTTCTGGGTACTCGGGATGAAGGCTTCAATGACTTTATGTTTGCTAATCTGGACAACCTAATGAAAAAGTCGACGCTGGTTAGCGGTGTAGGCGAAAAGGAGCGCAATCAGTTTTTCAACGCCATCCGTCAAAACATCTACCATCGAGCGAGCACCCTGTAAAACCAAAGGGGTATACGCTTTCGGCGCCAGCCGTGCGCTGCTACCCTCACCTGAACCTGCACGGCGAATATTACTTATCCAACTAGCTCCCGCCTGTCGAGTGCCCGTTTGATATGGGAGTGAAGCAAGGTGATTACGGCGGGCAGCCAACCTGGTATTATTAGGGTCACGATTTTCGCGAGGGCTCAGGCGTCGAACAGCTCACCGAGCACCTGCAGCAGATTGGAACCGTGAGGCAGCGTCACGTGCCCACCGATGACAATCCCAACCCCGATGTACGGGTTCTGCTTCTGGAACTGAAGTAATTGGCCGGGGCTGTCTCTATCAAGAATGTTACCTACCCGGTGACTAGTTCAGGCAGCTATTCTGCGTTACTATTTCGTTTCTACTCGTGTCCGACAAGCCTTTTTATGGTTTAACAGAAGATTCTACTCGTTAAGGACCCCTTATCGAAGGTAATACTGGGGCTATGTTGAGAGGAAAGAGCAAAGAAAGATAACATCCTTTCCTGTTATCTTTTACTGGCCTCTCAAAGGTGGTTCCATTCCTAAAGCACGACGCACTTAGGAAAGCGGCGGGGCCTTACTTGAGGAGCAGCAACCATGAATCCATACCCCTTCTACAACGCGTAGTCTCTATCTCCCGTCGCACGCGCCCTGCAGCCACTGCCGAGCCGGGACGATGCCAGGAAAGTATTCCTAGGCTAAGTGAAAATTGACTCCTATAGAGGAATTTTTGGAGGCCTGTGACTACCACACCTGCGCCCCTATCTCCTTGCTACTTGCTGCACTATTGGCCCTACGCCAAACCCTACACTACCAACGAATCTTTGCGTAGTGCTTTAACAAACGTGCTGCTCTCAGTACACTGCTAGGTGATGAAATCAGGTATGAGCTGCAAACAGCTTATTCTACTTGTTTATTCCCGCGCCACGCTAATCCCTAGTTTTTTCATTCGCGCCTCTAGCGTAGTGGGCTTAATAGCCAGAAGTTCTGCTGCGCCGCCGCTGCCGCGCACCCGATTGCCTGCCTGCGCCAGCGCGGTCAGAATGGCCGCCCGCATAGAGTCCTGCAAGGGCCGCACCCCCTCGGTTGCGGCCGGCACGCGACTGCCGACAGTGGTTGGTTCCAGGGTCTCGGCCAGCGTTAGAGTAGGCGAATACGAGAGAATTGCTGCCCGCTCCAGCACATGTTCCAACTCACGGATATTACCTGGCCAGGCGTAATGCTGTAGCTGCTGTACCGAGGCAGCAGTGATGCCCGTGAGCGGCTTGCCGAGCTTCTTGCTGATACGCGGCAGGAAGTGCAGAGCCAGGGGCATGATGTCTTCGGGCCGCTCGCGCAGCGGCAGTACCACCAGCGGAAACACTTTGAGCCGGTAGTACAAATCGGCCCGAAAGCGGCCGGCGGCCACCTCCTGCTGTAAATCGCGGTTGGTGGCCGCGATAATGCGGACATCGACCAAGATGGTGCGCTTGCCACCGATGCGTTCGATTTCCTTTTCCTGCAGCACACGTAGCAATTTGGCTTGCAGCTCGAGTGGTAGCTCCCCTATTTCATCTAAAAAAATGGTGCTGCCGTGAGCCAACTCAAACTTGCCTAGACGCTGGTCCGTGGCCCCCGTGAAGCTGCCTTTCTCGTGACCAAACAGCTCGCTCTCAATAAGCTGCGGCGGCAGAACAGCACAGTTTATCTTGATCATTGTGCGACTCGCACGCTTCGACATGTTGTGTACGGCGCGGGCAATAAGCTCCTTGCCGGTGCCGGTCTCACCGGTTATCAGCACCGTGAAGTCGGTGGGGGCTACCAGCGCAATGTTTCGGAACAGCGCCTGCATGACCGAACTGGTGCCGACGATTTCCTCGAAATTATAGCTGTTTTTGAGTTCCTCGACGAGATAGCTTTTTTCCTGCTCCAGCCGCTCGCTCAAGCTTTTGATGCGCTCGTAGGCCAGCAGATTTTCCAGCGCCAAGCCTAGCGTGCGGCTCAAATCCTGCAGTAAGCGCAAATCTTTCTCGGTGTAGGCGTAGGCTATTTTGCTGGACACCACCAGCGCCGCCCGCGGCTGGCCCTGAATATGAATCGGCACATACATCGACGATTGTAAGCCTCCTAGATGCTCGCTGTAGCGCTGGGGCACGAGGTTACTGGCGCGCGCCGTGCGGCCCGCCTCGCCCACGTTGAGAGTGGGCAACTGCATGCGAAGCTTCAACGCCGCGAGGGCCTGTTGCCATTGCTGGCGGGTCTGCTCGTCGGATAAGTCCACTACATCCGCCGCTCGCAGAGGCAAAAAGGCACTACCCTGGCGGTACACCCCAGGGTCATCCTCTGTCATGCCCAATACCTCGCCCACTTGGTAGAGCGTGAGATAATCGAGCGGCAGCAGCGGGTGGATAGCGGCCGCCACCGCGGGCGCAATCTCGTGCAGGTCGCGCCCATTGCAGAAAGCACTGACTATCGCCAGTTCAGTTGATTTAATGCGGCGCCGGGCCTCGATTTCCTCGCTGGCCAGCAGGTTGTCCAGGGCCAAGGCAATCTGCGGAATAATTAGCTCGACGGCTTTGTAATCCTTCGACGTAAACCCATTCGGCTCCCTACAAGCTAATTCGATGGTGGCGTACGAGCGCCGCTGCTTCAGCTTAACCGGGAACAGGACCAACGACTGCATGCCGAAATTATCGCGGCTGCTACGCGCCGGAGGGGAATGCTCGCAAAGCTGATCTAAGGCTTCACCCGTGAATAGGCCCTGCTCAATTGGAATCCCTGTTATGGAGTCTTGCTCCATAATCTGTTGGAATCGTTCGATCGCCTCGCGGCGGGTTGACATCGGCACGGCCACCGGTTCGAAGTCACCCGCGGCATTCTTTTGCATGGTCACCCAGGAGAACACCAGTTCATCCAGCAGCGCCAGCCGCAAACTCAGCATTCTAAATGGTACCACTTTATTGAGCTCGGTCGCCATGGCTAGGCACAGTTGGTCGCGGTCGAGCAGCGTGACCAGGGCGCTATTAACGGCCATTTGCAGCTGCCGCAGCCGGGCCTCCTCATCCTGCCCGTGGCGGTAACGGGCTATTTCGAGGGTGGTCAACAGCTCCGTCTCGCAGAAGGGCTTGTGGAGGAAGCCAAACGCTCCCGTCACCTTGGCGGCCTCCATTACGCTCTCGGGCCGGTTAGCTGAGAAGTAGACGAACGGGATGTGCTGCTCGCTCAGCCAATGGCCCAACTCAATACCAGTCTCCTCGCCCTTTAACACAACATCGAGCACCACAATAGTAGGGGCCACTTGCGCTATCAGCGCCCGCGCTTCGGCCCCCGACTCGGCCAGGTCCAGCACTTCATATCCCGCCTTAAGCAAAGCGAGACGGAAGTCGTTGCCGACCAACAACTCTCCTTCAACAATAAGGACGGTGGCTACTGCCGCAGATGCGGGTAAAATAGGATTCATGCAGGTGCAGGTAAGGAAAGCAGAAAGTGGCGTGAGTAGCTAGGCACTACCCGAACAGTGTTGCGTCTACCATCCAAAAACAGCCTCCAATATAATGGATTCTCCACTATGTTGGGCGGCATTCACCGAAGGTGAGCCCCATACAATTCAAGATCAACTACCTGGAAAACAATGCTTTATCGCACTGCAATAAATTGATTTAAGCGCTGCTACTGGACTTGGCATTCAGTTGGCCTTTAAGGCAAGCAACTGCTTTTGTATTCCACTTAACCTGGCATTATCACCCAAGGGCTTCCTACACCACAAGCTCCTTCCTAGTAGCATCTACCGGCGCGGGAGCGCCCTAGCAGGTCTCGCAGCTCCTGTACGATCACCTTACTAGGGTGAGCCTTTGCCAGAGACTGGAAATCCTGGAGTTGATAATCACTCATTCTATTGATTCTGCCTCTTTTCAACGCTTCCAGTGAATACCAGACATCAGATCACCTTCACTAACAACTTCTTCAACTTACAATGAGTGCATCACAAAAGGTCGTCATCGTTACTGGCGCGTCACAAGGCATAGGTGCCGAAATCGTCAAGGCCTTTCGCAAACTCGACTACCGCGTCGTCGCAACCTCGCGCACCATCAAGCCCTCCGACGATCCCAACGTCGTGACCATCGCGGGCAACATTGGTGACCCGGCCACCGCACAACGCGTCATGTCCGAAGCAATTACTCGCTTCGGCCGGGTCGACACGCTGGTCAACAACGCCGGCATTTTTATCGGCAAGCCGTTCACCGAAAATACGCTCGAAGACTACAACGCCGTCATGAACGTGAACATGGCGGGCTTTTACCACATCACCCAACTGGCCCTAGCTGAAATGGTAAAGCAGGGGAGTGGCCACGTGGTGACGGTCACCGGCAGCATTGATAACGGCGTCAGCGGCTCGCACACGGCCTTGGCGGCATTGACCAAGGGCGGCCTGAACGCGGCCACCCGAGTGCTGGCGATTGAATATGCCGAACACGGCATCCGCTTGAACGCCGTGGCGCCCGGGGTCATCAAGACGCCCATGCATCCCGAGGAGTATCACGACATGCTGCGCAGCTTCCATCCCTTGCGGCGCATAGGCGAAGCCAGTGAAGTTGCCAGCGCCATCGTCTTTCTGGAAACGGCAGAATTCATCACGGGAGAAGTCCTGCACGTCGACGGCGGCCAGAGCGCCGGGCGGTAAGCGCTGGCCATGCTTGCAGCCGGCGCAAGGCGACTGTGGCGGTGCAGACATAAAACTAGGCAGGATGTTCGGTGCCTAGTTCATCCTACCTACTAAACAAGGCAAAACAGAACCAGAAATTTCACCTTTAAACAACAATCGAATGAACACAGCACCTGTAGACGCCTACTTCCAGGCTTTGAGCAACAAGGACAACCAAGGAATTATTCCGCACCTCTCCGAGCAAATTATTCTCCTCGGCCCGATCTTTCCTGAACCCACAGAAGGGAAAGACGCCGTAGTACAAGTTCTCTCCGGTTTTCTGGCCACGATTGACACCCTGGAGGTTAACCTGCGGTTTGCTTCCGGTCAGGACGTAGCCGTATTCTTCACCTTTTCGTGCAATGGGATTACGGTCCAGGGCAACGAGCATCTTCATCTGGATGAGAACGGGCTGATTGACCGCATTGAAGTGGCGTGGCGGCCACTTCCCTCCGCGGTACTCATCCAAGAAATATTCGCGGCTAAAATGGGCTTCCAGGCGATGCGTCTCGTTCTAGCAGAAGGCGTTGCGCAACCTTAGCCTTGGTTAAAAGGCTGGTTTAAGAGGAAACAGCTTCCTAGCGGAGGCGCCACGTACCCTTCAGACTAGGGCAGCCAGAGGGCAGCCGGGCTGGTTTGCTTAGCGAACCAGCCCTATCTCTGCAGAGACCACCGCCCCACGTTGCCTGCACTACCCAATCTGACTTTTTTACGCCGGATGTACTGCCTGCCTACTTCCGGCCAGCGCTTGTCGAAGTGGGTACTGTCGGAGGCGCCAGACGAATTCGACCGGGGCGAGCAGGGTTTCCAACTTATCGAATGGGTGCTCCAGCACAAACGCTTGAATAGTTTGAAGTCCACCCCATCGACGAGCTAGCTGTCGGCAACTACCAGATCGGGCCAGTAGTAACCGCAGCGCCGATGGCAGGGGCGCTGCGGCCAATTTCAGTGACTTTTCTCGGCTTTTAAATAAGCGCCATACGGTCCAATCAGACCACGCATACCAATGAAAAAAACAATTTTAGTATTGACTCTGGTAGCCCTTTCTACCGTTTTTCTCTCCGCCTGCTCTAAAAAGGATGAGGAGCTAAATGCCAACCCAAAGACCTTCGTGTTGGTGCACGGTGCCTGGCAAGCACCGTACGTTTGGGATGCAGTAAAAGCCAATCTTCAAAAGCAAGGCGCTCAGGTAATCACGGTGGAGTTGCCGGGGCATGGCGCGGATCAGAGCGCTCCGCAAACCCTTACCCTGGATGTTTACCGGGACAACGTAATTGAGGCCCTCAGCAAAGTAAACGGCAAAGTTATCCTCGTTGGGCACAGTCTGGGGGGTATGGTGATTTCTGCGGTGGCGGAACGTGTGCCTTCCAAAATCGAAAAGCTGGTGTATATAGCCGCCTATCTTCCGGTATCGGGTCAGTCATTGAAGGACCTGGCCCAAACAGATAAAGACTCCCAATTAAGTACCGCGCTGATACCCTCCGCGGATCAGCTTACCTTCGACGTGGCGCAAGCGCAACTAGTGAACATCTTTATTGAGGACGGATCTGACGCTGTAAAAAAATTAGTGCTTCAGAATTACCGTCCTGAACCGGCCATACCTTTCACGAACGCGGTGAGCCTAACGGCATCGAACTACGGTTCAGTTGCGAAAGTATATATAAAGACCCTGCAGGATCATGCCGTTTCACCCGCCCTGCAGGCCAGCATGATCAAGGCAAGCGGTGTAAAATCGGTCTATCAGCTTGACACCAGTCACTCACCTTTCCTGTCAAAGCCGGATGCAGTAAGCAGCTTATTGAGCCAGATTGCCCAATAAGTTCAACAGATTTCCCATCACGCATGTCCTCGCAGGCCCCATGGACCTGTGTAATACAGAAAGCAAAGCCTTTATTCAAAGCTAATTGATGTTTGAGCTCAGAGCAGGGCCACAAATAATCAATAAAAGCATCAAGAGATGAGAAAGCAAACAGTCATAGTAACAGGTGCCTCATCAGGTATTGGCAAAGCCGTAGCCAATTATTTCCTGGACAAAGGGGACAACGTAGTCATCAACTCCGCAACTGCTGATAAATTGGAAAAGGTTTATCATGAGCTAGGTGCTGGCGATTACCTGGCTTTTGTTGCAGGTGACGTAAGCAAAAAAGAAACGGGCGAAAACCTGGTGAAAACCGCAGTTGAAAAGTTCGGCTCTGCTGATGTGCTGGTGAACAGCGCAGGAATTTTTGAAAGAAAACCCTTCCTTGAAGTAGAGGAAGCTTACCTGGACCGCTTCCTGTCCATCAACTTTAAAGGCACTTTCTTTACCTCACAGGCGGTGATTCCGCAAATGATTAAACAACAAGGCGGTGTCATCATCAATATCGGTGCCCCGGTTGTTAATCAAGCGTTTGGTAACTCACCAACGACTGCTCCAATATCGAGTAAGGGGGCCATCCACGCGCTGACCAAACAACTGGCCGCAGAGTTTGGTACACACAACATCCGCGTAAACCTAGTTGGTCCAGGCTTCATCCGTACACCATTGCAAGGTGACAAAGTAGATAACCTGGCATACATACCCTTACTCAAACGTATTGGTGAGCCGGAGGAAGTTGCCCAAATGATTTATGCCCTTGCAAACAATACGTATGTAACCGGTGCCTTAATTGACGTTGACGGCGGCATAGGCGCTGGCCACTACTTAAATTAAGTTTTTTACTCTTCACTCTCGTTTCAACTAAAAGCGTCCATTATCCTAGGCGAGTGGACGCTTTTATTGTTTAGGCCAATTACTTAATAGGTTGTACGGGTAAATGAGCCTTTTTTGAACGACACAATAGCTATACCGTCCAAAAAACGCTCCCGTTATCTTTCTTATCTTTTCAGCTGTTGCTTCACCGCCTGTGTTTTACGCCATGTCCTTTCGTCGTCGACTTCGTTACCGCGTCCGGGTCGCGCCCCTTTGGGTAATGCTCCTGGTCGTGCTTGTTTTCGCGCTGTTGTGGATGGCTAGCCAATAGGTGTTTCGCGACACGACCGCAAAGTACCTTGGTTCATCGGTAGTGTGTCTTATCCGCCCCACTATTGGAGCCATTTTTGGGACGACACAACTATACTGTAGCGTCCCAAAAAAGGCTCCAATAGCGGGACGGACGAGACACTCTTACTTGATGTGTTCTTTTTTGCGGCTGCCCTCGTTTAGGGTCCGTGTGGCTCCATTCTCGGCAATGGTTTTCCCTCCCGTACGTAATAATCAAAGTGCCTTTTCACTTCCGCAAAATACTGCGCCCCAACCTCTCTCAGCGCATGGGTTGCGCCTTCGTATAAAATGAATCGCGTCGGGTGGTTGCACGCGTATAATTTCTGCACAAGTTCCAATGCTTCCGTAGCCGGAACGCGCCAGTCCGAGCTGCCGTGTTGAATAAGCAAAGGCGTTGTTTTACACATCTTGTCTGCCCAAAAAACGGCTGACCTCGCTTTCAGAACGGCCTCTTTATTGGTCTTATAA
Organism: Hymenobacter volaticus; assembly: GCF_022921055.1. GTDB lineage: Bacteria > Bacteroidota > Bacteroidia > Cytophagales > Hymenobacteraceae > Hymenobacter > Hymenobacter volaticus. The sequence goes on along the minus strand of NZ_CP095064.1, from coordinate 159,256 downwards.
TCCGGTATCAATTCCGTATACTCACTTTCCAAATCCGGCCGCTTTTTAATATGGGTCACAAGATTTGCCACGCCCGAATTCACGGCGGCGGCTTTAAACCGACTCGTATTTTTCAATGCCAGATACGTCATCATGCCACCTCGGCTTCCTCCTTCTATCCCAATTCTTGACGTATCCGCGTTGGGCACTTGTGAAAGTGCCGGAATCAGATTCAGTACATCCTGAATATCTTTTCCTCCTAGCTCTTCTTTCCCTTCTCCGTCATCATTGCCTCGGTATTGACTGGCGATAACAACATATTTCCAGGTGGCCATGCGGCCCAGGGTATAAGCAAGTTGAACCGTATCCCATTGGGCATACTCTCTATTGCCACCCCGGTTGGAAATGATACAGGGATAGGTGCCCTTTTCCTTCGGCTCGGCCAGGTACCCGGTTACCTGCAAGCCATCAGACAAATACGTAATGCGATAAAAATTAATGCTTCTCAATTGCTGGCTAAATTCGGGATTACGGCGCGCAAATTCTTTGAAGACTCCCTCCTGTAAAATGAAGGGCTTTTTACGGAGGATTCTCCCATCCTGCGCCCAACTTGAATGGCTGCTCAACAGAGCAGCAAGTAGCAACCAGATAGCTATTTTCATCTTTTTAGGCTTCTTGTTTATCACCCAACTCATGGATCTATTCTTGGTCGCTACTCGGGATGTGTCTTAAAAAACACCCTTTCAACACTTCCCCTAATGCTTTTGGGAAAGGCTCGCTTTCCTGCCTCCTTCCTTTAGCAGGACTGCGATCATCGGGACAGGGTAGCCGGCGGGTTGCGGATCAAAAAACGCTTGTCGGTCAGCGTAAGCAGAAAGCTCTCGAGGTCTTGCTTTTCCTGCTTGGTTAATCCGAGAGGTTTGGCTAACAGCGGATCACGATTGAGCGCATTCGGGACCACTTTACTCGGATCATTGTAAAAGTCCAGTACCTGTCCGAGGGTCTTAAACATGCCGTTATGCATGTACGGCGCCGTCAAGGCCACATTTCGTAAGGGGCCGACCTTGAATTTGCCTACGTCAACGCTCTTTTTCGTTAGGGCGGCGCGCCCACTATCGATCAGGGCTTGGCCGTCATACAAGCCAATGTTGCGGAACTCGGCGCTGTTGAAATCAGGACCAAAGTGGCACTGCACACACCGGGCCTTGCCCTCAAAGAGAGCAAACCCGCGCTTGGCCGCGTCACTCACCGCCGCATCGTTGTCACTGAGGCGCCACTCGTCGAGCGGCGACTGGTTGGTTTCCAGGGTTCGTTCAAATGCGGCCAAGGCCCTAGCCAGATTCTGTTGCGTGGGGGCTTCCCCAAATACCCGCTCAAAGGAGACGCGGTACAGGCGGCTGTGGTTGAGCCGCTGCACCGCCTGCCCCAGGGGCAAATCCATTTCCAGCGGATTCGCAATGGGTAGCAGGGCCTGTTCCTCCAACGTCGTGGCCCGCCCGTCCCAGAAGAAGTTGGCCTGCAGGCGCACATTCATGGCCGAGGGGGTATTGCGCTTACCCAGTCGCCCCCGTTCGCCCCGGCTGACGGCCGAGGTGTCAGCAAAGGCAAAAGCCGGCTGGTGACAGCTCGCACAACTGATGGTGCGCGAGCGGGACAGAATCGGATCGAAAAACAGCCATTCGCCTAACGCCGCTTGATCCGCGGGCGGGACCGGGACGGGCACAAAGGCGGTGCTACCTATTCCGAGCGCCATCCCAATGGTTAGCAGCCGCCCGGCCCACCGGCTCATGGCTTACCCGGGGTGAGTCGACCAAAGACGCTTTGATTGGTACCCCGGCGCCGTTGCGCACACGAGTCCTGGATGGCGGTAAACCGCACCGAGTCTTCGGCAAAGAAGGTCAGCTGGTAGTGCCCGTACATCCGACACCCCGTATCGTTCAAGGCAACAGTGTCCTGGCGCACAGAATAGTGGCCACGCACAAAGGCTTTGCCATCAACAAACGCTTCGTAGGAGCCATCGGGTCGGAAATTGGCCAACAAGATCGCCCCATTGGCCCAGCGCTGTTGCCAGCGCCCCACCAAGGAACGCGGCGGATTGCGGAAAGCGAGGCTACTGCCGAGCAAAAGCACCAGCAAGAAAAGGAACCCATTTTTCATGACAGGATAGGCTTAGTAGGTGAGGAAGTCGTGCGAGCACCTACTCCCAGCCGCGCGTTCCCGCCGCGCCATGCACGGCGTATTGCTTGCCAAAAGAGGGACGTTCAGAGCACCAGACAAAACAAGCAATTACCACCCTAACCCGCATTGGCGGACGTTGCAAAGGCATTAGAAAACGTTGCAAATCAGCACATCCAGACGGCTTTGCTACGCTAGCGGCTGGCCGTTCTCGTTCGTTCGCGCCTAGCCTGCTTCACCGGGGGGCGCCGGTTTTGTTGCGCCCCTCGCTGGGGCATACCCGAAGTGCCGGGAAAAACTGGTGGAAAAGGTGGACGGATTGCTGAACCCGACCAAGTAGGCCACTTCCGCCACGGTGCCGACGTTGGCGGCCAACAGCTCCTGAGCCCGTTGCAAGCGCACGAGCCGGATAAAGTCGCCGGGGGCCTGGTTAAGCACGGCTTTGAGCTTGCGGTGCAGCTGGGTGCGGCTCAAGCCCACTTCGCGGCCGAGCGTTTCTACGCTGAAGGTCTCATCGGCCAGGTACTGCGCCACGACCTGCTCGACCCGCGCGATAAAGGCTTGTTCCATCGACGGCAAGCCCGCGCTGGCGGAAACGACGTAGCCGCGCCGGTAACTCTCCCGGAGCAGTTGCCGGCTGCGCAGCAGGTTGTCGAGCGTAGCCAGGAGCTCTGCCGTATGGAAGGGCTTGACCAGGTAGGCATCGGCGCCGGTGTGTAAGCCTTCCAGCTTGCTGTCCACGCCAGCTTTGGCCGTGAGCATCACCACGGGAATGTGGCTGGTCCGCTCGTCGGTACGCAAGGCCTGGCACACGCCGTAGCCATCGAGGCGGGGCATCATGACGTCGGTGAGCACCAGGTCAGGTACTTGCTCGCGGGCCAGTTCTACCCCTTCTTCGCCGTGCACGGCTTCCAGCACCTGATAATGCGCCGCCAGCGTGGTGCGCAGGAACGCGCGCACGTCGGCATTATCTTCAATAACGAGCACCTGGGTGGCCTCGGCGGGGGAAGCAACGGGCAGAAGCTCTAACGGGGCCATATCCATTAGGGGCAGGACCCTGGGCGTACCCGCCGACGCAGCCTGCTGGCGGACGGGCAAGCGGACCGTCACCGTGGTGCCGTGGCCTAGTTCACTCACCAGCGTAATGGTGCCCCCATGCAATTCCACCAGTTCCTTGGTCAAGGCCAAGCCGATACCGGTTCCTTCCTGTTCGCGCGTGTCGGAGCTATCGGCTTGGTAGAACCGGTCGAACAGGCGCGCTTGCTGCCCGGCGGCAATGCCGCGGCCCGTGTCGCCTACTTCCAACTCTATCCAGGCCGCCGTTGCCGGGGCAGCTTCCACCTGCTGCACGCTCAGCGAGACGTGGCCGCCGCGGGGCGTGAACTTAAAGGCATTGGAAAGCAGGTTATACACGATTTTCTCCAGCTTGTCGGGATCAAAATCCGTGACTAGTTCCGCCTGGTTGATGGTGAAGGAAGTGGTGATGCCCTGCTGCTGGGCCAGGGATTCAAACGAGCCGAACAAGCCCCGCACGAACCGCACCAGGTCGTCGGAAACGGGCGAGAGTTCCAGGTGGCCAGCTTCGAGCTTGCTCAGGTCGAGGAGCTGGTTGATGAGGTGCAGTAGCCGGTGGGCGTTGCGCTGCATCAGGCGAACATGCTGCCGCGTGGCGGGCTCCTGCGACTCGGCCAGGATTTGTTCGGCCGGCCCCAGCAGCAGCGTGAGCGGGGTGCGAAACTCGTGGGTAATGTTGGTGAAGAACCGCGATTTCACTTCGTCTAACTCTCGTAACCGCTCGGCCTGCTCGCTAATTTCGGCTTTTTGGGTGGCTAGCACCGTGTTCTGGTGGCGGATTTCCTCGGTCCGCGTCTGCACGGTATTTTCCAATACTTCGTTCTGCGCGCGGATCAGCTGCTGGCGTTCCGCTTCCTGCTGCCGCGTCTGCGCCGAGAGCGCCTGCACTTGGTGCAGCTGCATTTCTAAGTGACGATGGGTGGTGGCGAAGTCGCGAGCCAAGTACACCGACATGCAGATTGGCAACAGCAGCAAACACAGCTGAAGCACCAGCTGCTGCGTTGCCGCGAACTGGCCGCCCCATAGGCCAAACAGGCCGCTGGCAATAAAGGGCACTAGCAGCGTGCCGAACGTGCCTAGGGCAACCAACCAGATACCCGGCTGGTGCTGGCGCATCGCCCGGATCATCACCCGAAACATATCCAGCCCAAGGACCATGAAAAGGCCCTGCCAGACCGGCAGTAGGTCCCAGGCCGGCCGCAGCAGGCCCACGATAATTAGGGCCGCTGGCCCTGCGGTCGCTAGGGCCAGCCAGCGCTTTGAAAGGGCGGTTTGACAGACGGAGTATACAAAAGCCAATAGCATCGTGAAGCACAACATCCAGCAGAACTGAAAGCCAAGACTAGCCCACCAGTGTGCCGTAATATCGGCAGCCACCCACCGCAGGTAAACCATTAGGCTGGTTGCAGACGCCAACGCCATGTAGAGGCTGTAGTAAAGATTAGCCCGCTGCTGCGGGTAGAAAAGAAAGAGAAAGCCGTGCAGCAGCGCCAGCACTGCCGTGCCCGTTATAGCAATCAGATTAAGGTCGCCGAGCCGTACTTGCGTCTCACTTTCGACCAGCCGCCGCTCGGCCGTGGCGACCCACAGCGCAAAGCCGCCGTGGGGTGGCGGCCACGGGTCGAATTTGGCGTATCGAATGGCCAGCAGGTGCGGGCCGGCCGTGGTGCACATAAACACCAGGGGCCGGAAACGAACCCGCTGGTGCTGCGTAGTGGCGGCCGAGGGACCCGCCTTGCCGTAGCTGCCCAGCCAATGGCCATCCAGATAGAATTCGATGCCCCCTTGTTGCAGCACCCGCAGCGCTAGAGGCCGGTTAACCAGCGCCGAATCCAGCGTGAAGCGGAGGCGGAAACAGCCCGTACCGCCCCAACCCGGCGGGCCCTCGCCAAAGGTAAAAACGGCGGTAGTCAGGAGCCAGGTGCGGTCATCGGTGGTAGGGCTGGCCCACCCTTCCGGCGTGCCGGGCCGGAAGCGCCAACTTTCGCCGCGGCCCAGGCGCTGCATCGTGTCAGAATCCACGCCGGGCACGGTAAGGCGCACCAGGTTCAAGTCCTGGTCTTGGGCCCGACTCGTCAGCGCCCAATGCCAGCAGGCACAGAGCAGGCAGATAAAACGCACTGTTTTCATGCCGATAAGGAAATGCAATACCTGCCCTGCGTAAGGCCCCAGAAAGGGTAGGCCGGTTTCGCCAGCCGCCGACCAGCTAGAAGTAATAACTGACTACTAGTGCTTTAGCAAAACAATATAGGGATTTCATAATTACCCAACTACTACCCAGCAGTGAGCCGTTCTGCCAGGCAACCCACGGCTGACGCCCGTTGGCCACCGAGTATTAAAAGTGATGGCTGCTTTTGCCGGGAGCTTTTGCAGGAGCTTGGTCACACCGTCTAGCAGCTAGGGGGAACAGCTGGTCCCGAAAGACGAAAACCGGCGACCAAGGCAGAATACGCACCCTGTGCAACCTCAGCAAACGCTTTTGCAACACCCGAAAGACCTGGTGCTAGCCATGGCAACGAGTTTGCAACGTCTTCTAATGCCTTCCGAGGCGGGAACCACTTGCTTTGCCACCGTTCAATTGTTGATCCTTTCACGCTGTCCCTTGTGCTATGAAATTTCATTTCCCATTCCTGCTTATCGGGGTGTTGCTGCTAGCCGCCGCCCTCCCAACCCGGGCTCAATCTGCGGTTGCAATCCACGCCGACCTCGACTTCGAAGTGTCTAAACAGAAAGGTGCCTGGTGCGACCCCAGTTCAGAATATCTGGATCCTACCTTAGCGTATCTGTTTGCCAAGTATCAGGCGATGACCCCAGCCCCAACCACGGAGCCACAGCTGCTGCCACCAGCGGAAAATCAACAGCTGGCGCTGGATTACCGCATCGGCCTGTTGCAAGCCCAAGTGGAGTTGCTGAGCCGGCGGCTGGCGGCCCTGGAAGCAACTCCCACTACAGCTGCTACCGAAGGCGATAGCGGCCAACCGCGCTAAGCAGGTCAAGCCGCGGGCAGGTGCGCAACTGGCTGGGCGAGTTGTTCTGTAGTGTGTGTTTGCAAGCCTTCACCGAAGCCGAGGACCGCGCTAACTTGGCGCTGCTCAACGACGTGGTGACGGTCCTCGCTTCGGCCGACGGGCACTTATTTGAGTTCAACACGCTGGCCCAGTTCGAGCACAGCCCTGTCATGCGGAATCCGGCCAACTACAGCTGGTACCAGGCGCAGCTGCAAATCGCGGCCCTGCGCATCACGGCAGCGGCTGGGGCCAGGGCCGGGATTGTGGGTAAATTGTACGACTTTTTGCAACGGCACCAAGACCCGCATGAATTCCCTACCGATGCCGCGCTGGCCGCCGCGCTGAGCTAGCAGGTGGATCCGTCGGTGGGGGCAGTGGCCTGGGACTGGCCCTGCCAGTAGCGGCGGCCAGCTAAGCCAGCAACCTACGGCCATAGGTTACTTGCTCCTACCGATTATATTCTTTGTTTTTTACCCCCCAGGTTTGGTGCCGACGAGCAGGGGCTGGAAAAAGCGCCCTCCACCAGCCGAACCGCTTGGAACCCGGCCTCGCGCAGCAGCGCCCCCAGTTTGGCGACGGACAGGGCATAGTAGCGGCTGCGCAGCAGGTGGGTCTGCCCCGTGTGGGTAAGCAGGTCCTCTTCGACCAGGTAGAACGAGAAGTCGTAGTGCTCGCCCTCGAAGTCCCAAACTTGAAACAAGAGGTAGCGCTTGCCGGACTCCTCGCGCACCCCGTGCAGCTTCACTAGGTTGCGGCCCCGCGGTTCGGCGGCATAGTCGCGGATACTCACCACGCAGCCGCCCCCGGGGGCTAGACACGCCCACATAGCCCGCAGGGCGGCCAGCACCGCCTCATCCGTGAGTAAGTGCGGCAGCGCGTTGTCACACGAGACCACGCGCGCGGGGCATGGTCAGCTCCAAGTTGAGCGCGTGGTCGGTCGATTCGATACGGCCGTCGCGGCCACCGATCGATTTGGCCTGCGCCGAGTGCAAAATGTTGGTTGCCATACGGGTAAAAGAAAGAGTAGTGAGAAAAACAGACACGCCGGCTAGGACCACCTTGTCGGCCCAAGCCAGGTAGTCAGAGGTCCTGATTCGTTGCGGCCAGGTCGCCGGCTGAAAAATGGGGGTAGCTTTTGCTACTCGGTTGCGTACGGGCCGCTGTTTAGTGGGCCGAAAAGCGAAAGGCGGCTGGGGTAAGGCCCGTTTTGCTTTTAAACAAGCGCGTGAAGCAGTGTGGGTACTCAAAGCCGAGCTGAAAGGCCGTTTCGTTGACCGTCAGCGACGTACTGAGCAGCAGGTGCTTGGCGCGCTCAATCAGGGCGTGGTGCAGGTGCTGCTGCGCCGTCTGCCCGGTCAGGGCGCGCAGCATGTCGCTCAGGTAGTCGGGGGAGACGTGCAGTTGCTCGGCAAACTGCTGCACTGTGGGGAGGGCTTGGTGGCCAGCTTGACTGAAATGGGCCGTAAGCTGAGCCTCAAAGCGAGAGAGCAGGTCGTTCTCGGCCAGGCGTCGGGTCAGAAACTGGCGGTGGTAAAACCGATTCGCATAGCCCAGCAGTACCTCCAACTGCGCGATGAGCAGGTCCTGGCTGAAGGCATCGATGGATTGCTCGTACTCGTGCCGGATGCTACTGAGCACGCCGTCGAGCAACTGTTCTTCCTTGGCCGATAGATGCAGGCCTTCGTGGACCTCGTAGGCAAAAAAGGTGTAGCTGGTGATTTTCTGGCCTAGCGGATATTTGCGCAGCAGGTCGGGGTGAAACACGAGCGTCCAGCCCGTCATCTCGGAAATATCGAGGTCGGCCTCGGTCTGCACCACTTGGACCGGGGCGAAAAACATGAGCACGCCATCTTGAAAATCATAGGTCTGCCGGCCATAGTACATCGTGCCCTTCAGCCCGCGCTTAAGGGCTATGGTATACAGGTGCGATACCACCGGGTCCGGGAAGGTCCGCTCCCGCACTTCAGCTAGGTTAATGAGCGTGAGCAAGGGGTGCGCCGGCGCCGGCAACCCGTAGTAGCGGGTGTAGTCCGTGACGGTGTGCAACACTTGAAACTCAGTGGTTTTCATGGCATGAGGTTAACGTAGACGAAGTAGCCTCGTTCCCAGCCCTATAAGAGCCGGGTATTTTAGGCGCTCCTTCGGTCAGCTTAGCGGCGCTACAGCAGCTCCTGCTTTCTACCACAAAGTTCGAGTGCCCGCGCCGGCTCGAAACCACACAAACCCTGGCTTGTATAACACAAATCCCGGGTGGGAGCTGTCCCTGTTGGATTTTGGGGATGAGAGCGGTGCGACGGTGCTACTTCGAGAACCATGGAGGGCACTTGCACCTGTTTACCTTCCATAGCAGTGGTCCTTGGCCTACCCTTCCTCAGCTGCCAGTAGGTGTTCGAGGCGTGCCCGGTTTTCAATGCCCCACGTACTCATTGCCTCAATGACCGGCAGCAAGCTGCGGCCAAAATCGGTCAGGCTATACTCTACTTTGGGGGGAGTTGGGGATAAATGACTTTGCTGATGAGGCCGTGCCGCTCCATTTCGTTCAACTGCACATTGAGCACGCGCCGGGTGGCCTCGGGGATGTGGCGTAGCAAGGCGCTGGGCCGCTGCACACCCCGCCAGATTTGGTATAGCAGCGCCGCTTTCCACTTGCCGTTGAGTACTTCCTTCGTCAGCAGAATACCGCAGTCGAGGGGTTGAACAATCTTTTTCTGGTACATAAGCAACAATACGGGGGAACAAGAGCACGACCAATTTCGGGGTATAGGTACAAATATAGCCCTATGGCCTGAAAGTATCCTTAGGCGATAAATTTACCCGTTATTGCCCACCTATTCGGCGCATTGGAACTTTGCACCTACAAAAGCAGCCCTATTTCTGGGACGAAGCATCTCACCGCTTTACGCACTGTCTAGCAACGCCATGTTAACTAATTTTCCTGTTTCCCCCGCCTCGTCCTACCAAGACTATCAGGCCTTGCGCATTGTCCTCGACCAAGGGGTGGCGACCGTTACCATCGCCCACCCGCCGTTGAATGTGCTCGACATTCCCTTCATCCTGGAGCTGATGCGCTTCACCGCCACCGTCCGGGCTGACGAGCAGGTACGCGTCATCGTGTTGGAGAGCGCCGACCCAGAGTTTTTCATCGCTCACGGCGACATGCACTTCATCACGAACCCCGCTCTCATTGCGGGCTTCACCGCGGTGGGAACGCCGTCCCCGCTCAATCCCATGCAGGAACTGCACGAGCAGCTGCGCACCCTGCCTCAGGTCACGATGGCCAAAATTGCCGGGCTGGCGCGGGGCGGCGGCAATGAGCTGCTGATGGCGCTGGATATGCGGTTTGCCGCCATTAGGCGGACCGGCCTTGCCCAGCCGGAAGTGCTCATGGGCATCATTCCGGGCGGAGGCGGCACGCAATACCTGACGCGCCTAATAGGTGCGCCACGTGCCTTAGAGGCCATCCTGGGCGCCACGCTGTTTGATGCGGAGTTGGCCGAGCGCTACGGGTGGATTAACCGTGCGCTACCCGCTGAGGAACTGGACGAGTTCGTAGCGGCGCTGGCGCGGCGGATTGCCGCGTTGCCCGTGGGGGTGGCGGCGGCGGCCAAGGCGGCCGTACAGGCGGCGGCGCTGACCCCATTGCAGCAGGGGCTAGCAACAGAAAACACGTTGATGGGGGGACTCTTCCAGTCGCCGGCGGCCTTTGAGCGCACCAGCCGTGCGCTGGCGGCCGGTGCTCAAACGCGCGCGGGTGAACGGGACCTGGAAGGCTTGTTCAACACAATGTAAACCAATCAACCATACCTAAACAGATACCATGGCACGCAACGCAATTGAAATAACCGACGCCAATTTTGAGCAACTACTGCAGTCGGATAAGCCGGTGCTCATAGATTTTTGGGCGGAGTGGTGCGGCCCCTGCCGGCTGCTAACCCCGGTGGTGGAAGAATTGGCCGGCGACTACGCGGGCCGGGTCCTAGTCGGCAAGCTTGATATTGAAACGAACCCCCAGGTGGCCGCCAAGTTCGGGGTGCGCAGCATCCCCACCTTGCTGGTGTTCAAGAATGGCCAGCTGGTGGATAAGCAAGTAGGGGCGGTGCCGAAGCACGTACTCTCCTACAAGCTGGAGGCGCACCTAGCAGCATCCTAGCCAGCAAATGCGCCGTTTGGACCACCCTTTTAGCCAAGGCTCCTATTAGGTAAGCGCAGCCTGCAGGTGCTTGCGGTAGCGTTTGACGATGGAGAGGCTGATGCTGGTCAGTTCCACGGTTTCGGCCACGGACAGCCCTTTTCCCAGCAAACGGAACGGAGTGCCACCTACCTCCTGGTCGAAGTCGATCTTCAGCGGAAGCTGCCCGTCCTCCATACGCGGTGACAAGCGACCGGTGCTCCCCGTTTAAAGGGCTAAAGTTAAGTTACTGGAAGGTAGTCTAAATGTCCCCTATAAGATACCTAAATCAACTCCATATATGCCTGACAAGGCCCCCTTATCAATTCTTAACAACTGCGCACTTTAAGTTTCACGCCCCGTAAATGCTTGCTAACCTGTGGGTTGACGAAGGCCACCAACACTCACTCGAGCCATCCCTGTTCAAAGCCTTAATCATTTGCCACACTCTACTAGTTCGTGCTGGGGCATGCGGCGTAATTGCGTAGGCCGCCGCCCAAACCGGTGGCGAAACACTGTGGCAAAGTGCGCCGCGTTGGTAAAGCCCACCGTTTCGGCCACCTCCTGCACGGGCTGGTCGGTGAGGGTGAGCAGCTGATGAGCTACCGTGAGGCGGCGCTCGGCGATGTAGGCGAAAACGGTAGTGCCGAACAGCTCCCGAAAGCCTTTCTTGAGCTTGAAGTCGTTAGTGCCGAACTGCCGGGCGATTTCCAGCAAGCTCGGTGGCTCGGCGTAATGGGTGTCGAGGAAGTCGCGTACGGCGTACATGATGTCCCGGTCGCGGGAGCGGGCGCGGGTGCGCAACTGTACGAGCTGGGTTTGCTGCTCGATAAACAAGTCCAGGAAGCGCGCTTCCAGAAACAGCTTTTTCAGCGCCCCGTGGTAGGGGCAGTTAATCAGCTGCTCGATCAGAGTGCGTAGCGCAGGCGAGATGGCCGCGTGCGGGGGTAGTAGCACCACAGGTTCCGGCTCACGAAGTTGCAAGCGGTGCACACTCGCCCACTCCTCGTTGGCGGCCACCAGGTTGGCAAACCGCTCCCGGGTCAGGTGAACGGCGAAGCTGCGGTGTTGCAAACCTTGCAGCGTGTAGAGGTGGGCTGGCGCTTCCTCGACCGTCCGGATCTGCGGGTCCGACCCGGAGGAAAGTGGGTAGCGGGCCCCGGGGGTGGCGTGCAGTTGCCCGTCGAGGGGAAAGAGCATGGCCGTCCAGGGCTCGGGCGCATACAGGGCCACGCGCAGCGGCTGAGGCAGGTGCCCGGTGAGCGTGGTCAATTGCAGGCCCTCGAGAAAATAGTCGGAAAAAGTGGCTGAGCTTTCGCCCTTGCGCCACGTAGTAGTGACGTGCCGCAGCCCCGCTTGCTGATCCAGCGTGGTTTGGCAGTGGTCGGCACTTTCGGCGGGGCGAAGCTGAAAACAGGGTTCCATACTGGACCGATCAGAAAAGAAAGGAAGAATAAGTACGCTAACTCAGCTAAGGGCTGTCTAAGACCCCTAGCAAACGAAAACCAAACCTGGGCATCTGGCAAGTGGGCGCTGCCCTAACAAGTCATTGCCCAACGGGAAATTCTGCGGCTCTACCGCCTGTTTTGGGAGCAGGCGGGGGACAATTGTGCCGAACCACTTCGTGGTGCTGAAGACAGTTCGCAATACCTTGGGTTGTTCAAAACAAAGGCCAGGTAAACTACCGGTCCGGTAGGCAAGTTGGAACGTCTTCCAGGCGGTAATACACGGGCAAGCCCCGCTCCTGGGCCAGCCGGACATCCTCGTCCGCCCCCTGGGAGGAACCCGGCAGGCGCAGCACGGCATCGCACTGCGCGAGCAAGCGGTGGGCGACTGGGTAAAGAATTTCGTTGTAGGCAGCATCGCCCGGCCGGGTGGACCCCGCCTGGGCTAGCAAGGGCAAGGCCACCCACTCCCCAATCAAGGGAAGGTGGCCGGCCCGAAACAAGGGCAAGGCAGCGGTTTCCAACCGGCGCAGGTTGGCGGCCATGCGGGCGGGGTCGTCGTGGGTGCCGCTGCGGTACGGGCCAGCAATCAGAATAACCATGAGACGTAGGGGTTATAACGCGTGAAGTTGTTGGAGGCGCAGGTGTTGCAAGAGCATAATGGTCTTGCCGTCCTGAATCTCGCCGGTGGCAATCATGGCCAGCGCTTGCGGCAGGGGCAACTCCAGCACCTCGATTTCCTCTTCCTCAATGCCGCCCCCACCCCGGCGCTCGGTGGCGGGGGAATACTCGGCCAAGTAGAAAAACAAGCGCTCCGTCACCGAGCCCGGGCTCATGTAGGCTTCCATCACTTTCTGCACCGCTGTAAGCCGGTAACCAGTCTCTTCCTCGGTTTCGCGCACAATGGCGGCATCGGGGTGCTCGTCGTCGAGCAGGCCGGCGCAGGTTTCAATCAGCATGCCCGTGGCATTGCCGTTGACAAAGGTGGGCAGCCGAAACTGGCGGGTCAGAATAACGGTGTCGGCCGCCGGGTTGTGCAGCAGAATCGTGGCCCCATTGCCGCGGTCATAGGCCTCCCGCGACTGGGTTTCCCAGCGCCCATTTTTTCGCTGGTAGTCATACGTTACTTTGCGCAGCGTGTACCAGTTGTCCGACAAAACCAGCTGCTCGCGCAGGCGAATGTGTTCGTTCATACAAGCTCGATCGTTCGTTTTTGATTAATTGTGTTTCTTTGTGTTCTTATGGAAGCAAGTAACGAGAAAACGCTGAATTTTCAACTGCGCAAACAGTTTTTATTGACCACGTTAGCCCAGCAGGGCAGCCTGGACGTGGGCCAAGCCGCGCAGCAGCTACACACCACCCCCATCACCATTCGCCGGGATTTGGCGCAGCTCGCCGCCGAGGGCTTGGTGGTGCGCACCCACGGCGGGGCCGTGCTGCCCGAACTGGTGAAAAACCCGGTGGCCTTTACCCGCAAAGCGACAGCTCACCTGGCCGAGAAAACGTACATCTGCCAGTTGGCCGCCAGCCAGATTGCGGCGGGCGATACCATTTTCATTGATTGCGGCAGCACGACCTTTCCGTTGTGTTCGCTGATCCAGCACCTCAAAATTCGCGTGGTGACCAATTCGCTGCCCGTGCTCTTCGAGTTGGTGAACTCCCAAGTGCAGGTGGTCTTAGCCGGCGGTGAAGTTGATGCCGAGCGGCAGGCGATGCACGGCACGGTGGCCGTCGAGCAGCTCAAGCGCTACCAAGTCGATAAAGCCTTTTTGGGCGTGGACGGCTTCTCGCTGCAGCGGGGCCTGAGCGCCAACAGCGAAAAAGAAGCCGCCATTAGCTTGGCCGTGGGCGAGGCGGCCCGCCACGTGTATTTGCTCTGCGACGCTAGTAAGCTCGAGCACGACAAGTATTTGCAGTTCGCCCCGCTTTCCTTTGTGGACACTTTAATAACGGATGCGCGCGCCTCCCCGGACGTGCTGGCGCGGTATCGGGAAGCGGGCTTAACTGTGCTGGTTTAACGGATGAGCCCTTTTTCTCCCTTTGGCACAAAGATTAATTACGTATTGAGCCGGTCCCACCTTTTAGTTGCGGCTTTTTATCAGGCCACTTTATTGTTGTGCTAACTCATTCCGAGCCGCGGTCTGAGTAGCTGACTTTACGTGGCACACCCAGTAGAGCAAGGGAAACTTGGCTATGGCCACGCCAGACGCTACTTCAAGCACCCTTGAGGCCCGGCCACCTTTCGCTGAGGCCCGGCTCCTGCCCGGCGTGCGTAGTGGTGACGGTTCCAGTGTTGTCGAGCACGCTTGCGAGCGTGGTAGCTAGAGATTGTTTACTTTTCCTCGCGGAAAGCAAGAAAGGCGGCCGCTGAATTGCATTGGTGGCAACCGCTTTGATAAATATGGCGCCGCCGCAGTATTGCGAATGTCCACCAATCAGTACCCGCCCAGAAACGCGGGTTTTAGCGCCAAAAAATGGCCCAGGGCTCCCTCCTGCGCGTCGAGCCCTCGGTACAGGCGGTAATTGAGGGTCACATTCTCGGACTCGGGTAAAAAGCGCGCGACTCGTAACAAGGCCGTGAACAGTTCTTCTTGCTCGAAAAAGTTTCGGCACAAGTTCTCGCCGGCCTGCTTGGTGATGTCGTAGATGGCGCGCGGCTGGGGCACGAGTTCCTCGTCCACCCAGACGGCGTGGGCCCCGCGAATAGCGAGCAGCGTATCGGTGGTCGGCGCCGGCAGCAGGTCCACTGCTATAGCCGCGTAGCCTTGAGCGTGCAGCCGCTTCGTCAAATTAAAGGCAGTAGGGCGAAAAGAAGTAGCCTGCTTGCGGCCCTTTGCTCAAGGGGCCGCAAGCAGGCTACTCTTATTTTCAGCTAAGTACCTTTATCCCTTGTGGCGCACGAAGCCCACCGCAAGGTGGGCGGTGGTGACTACTATGGCGAGTGCATCGGGAACGATATTGGCCCTGGTAGTGGCCGTCATTTGCACGATTCTGAAGGTGAGGGGCCTGTTATAGTCGTCTCGCTCCGAGGTCCAGAGAAGGCGGTTCGAGCCTTCGCCATGTGGGTTAACCGTGCCATCAAGCACGCCAATGATAGCGGGCAGCGCAATGAACCCCGTTTTAGTAGGGGCCATCCGCGTGCCTAGGGCTCGTAGCCCAGCAGCGGCCGCCATCTCCAGGGCTTCAGCGTTCCGTTTTGCGAGGCTAGCAGCGTGACAAAGTCCTATTTGGCCGGGATGCGGCAGCCGGCCGGCACCGGAATACTTAACTCGCCCGCTCACTGACTTTATGATGGGGAGTTAGCTTTGCAACACCAAAACACAACTGTTGTGCAACCACCGGAACCCCAGAGGGAAAATCAAACTCTGTAACCCCAGCGCCTAAACCCAAGCAAAATCGTAAACCGCCCCTCAGGTAGCCTGGTCAACAGGCACCACGCTACCTCAATGAGCTTATTTCACTAACTCGTCCAGCAACGCCTTACGCAGCTCGCCGGCTTTACTTACCAGCTTGCCCTCGGTGAGCGTACCCAAGTTCACGCCAAGAAAAAAGTATATCTGTTGCTCGGGAAGATAATACAGCGCGCAGCCCGCCCCGATGCCACCCCCGCCGTGCCCGTAGGCTACTTTGCCCTGATGTTCTACGCGGTACAGCCCCAAGCCGTAAGTTGGCTTATTGGTTTTGTGGTCGTTGACCCACGTCATCATCTGCTGCCGGGTAGCGGGCTGCAGCAGACGGTCTTCAAACAGCGCCCGCAGAAACGTTACGAAGTCGAGCGGCGACGCCACCAACCCATCGTCCCCGACCATGGAGCCCACACTGATCTGCTGCATCTGCGACACGTTTTCCACCCGGCCGTTGCCAAAGCGCTCCAGGTAGCAGTTCACCACGTCGGGTTGTTGCAGGTAGGTAGGGGAGTTGTGGTAGAAAGTGTTGCGCAAGCCCAGCGGGGTGAAGATGGTTTCCTGCAGGTAGCGGGCGTGGTCGCCGGTGATAAAGTCAGCAACGAGGGCCAGCACCATATAATTGGTGTTGGAGTAGGTGAACTTGCTGCCCGGCTTGAAATCCAACTTTTTAGCGGTCAGGTAGCCGAGGTAATCGGCCGTAGTCAGCGGACTGCGGGGATGTTGCAGCAAGTAAGCCGTGTAGGTAGGGTCAATGGTGTAATCGGGCAGGCCGGAGGTGTGGTTGAGCAGCATGCGCACGGTTATTTGGTCGGCGCTCGGTAGCTGCTTGCTCACCGACGCGGTTAGGTAGTCGGTGATCGGCGCGTCCAGGGGGAGGCGGCCCGCCTCGTAGAGCTTGAGCACGGCCACCGCCAGGTAGGTTTTGGCGACGCTTTGCCCGTACTGCAAGTGGCAGATTTGCATCGGCGTTTGATCTTCGAGTTTGGCGAACCCCGCCGCCCCGGCCCAGTAGCCTTCCGTGGGGCTGTACACGGCAACGGCGCACCCCGGCAGGCCGGCAGTCGTGTAGTGTTGCAGGATTGCGCTCAGGGCCGCGGCCTTGGAATGCATGGGGTTGAGCGTACCCGGCGCGGTGCAGGTGGCACTTGGCCCGGTTAAATCAGCGTCGGCGCAGGCCCCTAGGCCCAGCGTAAATACCAGAGGAAGCAGAAAACGTTTCATAAAAGACTAAGAGCGAAATAAATGGGCGCGAATTCCGACTTGCAGCAGCCGGTTGGGTACCACTGGAATACCGGGGTTGTAGCCGTGCAGCACGAAAAATTGATACCCCACAAAGGGGGCTACGGCCGGCGCGGCATGCCGCCCCGCGTACCCCACCGACACGCCTAGCGGCAGCATTAGCGTCAGCTGCCCGCCGTGGTCAGCGGCTTGCCAGCGCCCATCTTCCAGCGCCCACGACTGGCTTGGTTGCGCTAGGTATAAGGCGCCTACCCCGCTTTTAGCTCGGCGAATAAGGGCCCAAACTTGGGCCGGTACACCAACTGCGGCGCTACGTACAGGCCGTTGCCAGCGTAGCGGTTGTGGTAGTAGCCGGCCTGCACCGCTTGCAGCAGCGTGGCGCGGCGGTTGTAGCGAAACTCGGTGCCAACACTCACCCCAGGGTTAGATAGCGTCCTTTTCTGGTCAGAAAAGGGCATGGCCAGCGTATGAAACTGCAGCCCTACTACTACCGGCCAGTTGCGGTAGCTCGTCCCGGCTGGGGGTCGGGCCGGTACTTGACTGCTGGCGAGCAGCGGCAAAGCCAGTAAGCAGGCGGAAACAAAGACAGGTTTAACCACGACCAAAAGCATTAGGAAAAGGGTGGAGGAAGAGGAGCCGCCGTAGCAAGCCCCATGAGCAGGCTAGCCCTAGGAATGGTTTTTTCATTCGTGAAAAAGGAGTAGGATTTACAAAAAGGGGGCAGAAGTGCCCGCAAGCGGCTGACAGCCACGTAGTTTTCGGGGACTGTTTTGATAAACACAAAGCTAGCGGGCCGCTTTTCCAGCGGTTTTTGTGAAACGGATTACAACTTTTCCTTTCCGGATTAATGCCTTGGTAAAGGGTGTCCACGAGGACCGCCTAGCTAAAGCATCTGCACGGGTAGGGCCGCAAAGTCGCCGGCCAGCACAAGGGTACCACGCGGCCCGGGTGAGCCCGCAACGCGGGCGAGGTCGCGCGGGGCGAGGATGCGCGCTTCATAGTAGCCGCTTAGCTGCCGGTGCTGCGGGTCGTAGTCCGTGATGGTAAGCCCGCCCGTCAGCGACGGTACGCAGGCGCCTAACACCAAACGGTTGGTGACGTGGCCGGCTGCGGCAGCGAGATGGTAGCAAAGCAAGCCTCGAATAGGGGCCCCAGGATGGATGTTGCTGCGGAGCGCATAAGTACCCACCCAGCCGGGCAACAGGTGTGTACGGTCGAGCACTAGGTTTACCCCATCGGGCACAGACCGAAAATGAAGCCGGAGGGCGCGCGCCGCCAGCACGGCCCGTCCCCTGATGGCGGGAGGCGCATAGAATTTGCTTTGGCACATTAGGCCGGGAACGTAAACGTAGCGGCCCATCCCGAAAGCAGGACCAGCTGTTACTGCTTGCTCGACGTCGAGCGGCATGTACCCGGCGGCAAAGGGGGACATAGGCACCGGAAGTGGGGGCATCAAGTGAGAATGGCAGTGAAAAGAAAGCCTCTCAAGTCGGCGCATACACCGCCTGTTCTAGTTGCTTCAAAGCTAGTTCTGCTGGTTGCCGCCAACCTTCTTTAAACGGATTTCCACTTGCCGCTGCCGGATTTTTAGTTGTCCGAAACAGCGGGCTTGGTTTTAGCTCACGGGCTTGTAGCTCGTGCATGGAAGCCAGCGTCGTACCTTGCTCGCGGCTCCGTTCCCGACGCAAACGCGAAGGGCGGAAGTGGGGTCGCCAGGGCGCGTCGTTATAGAGAAAAACCTAATCCGTACCCTATTTCCGTTCACGAAGACGATCCAGGCCCCCATGCGTGAACGGTATCAGCGCCAGCTAACGGTGGGAACCAATCTGAAGCCGCTCCTATCTCTGTGGGAGCAAGGGAGACAGTTGCTTTTCGGAACCGACAATGAGTAGATCGGCCGACAGCCCTTTCTAGGTGTTGACCAAAACCACTCCGACACTCTAATCTGAAAAATAGAAGGATTGGTAATCGGAGATTTGAGTTATGATAAGGGGTCCTTATCACGCCTATATGGCGTTACTTTGGGTACCTTACAAAGAACGTTTAGAAAATGGCATGTAACCCGACCACTTGTTGGATGCGCTCCCTTGTGAAAGCGAAGGCGTTTATTGATCGACTACCCGGCGTGCAAGGCCATACCCCACGCCTGTTCCGATAAGTGGCAGCCCGACGAAGGCGGGGACAAACCAGGCCTCCCCAAGCAGCGATTGAGCAAGCGGTACACCTATCAACGTAACGGTACAGCCGACTAGGATAGCGGCCAGGGGCTCCACCTGAGGGTGCGGATAGGCTCGTTGCAACAGGGCCCACGTGGCCCAACTGAGGAAGTACGGAACGCCGACGAGAAGCCCCACAACCACTGGAATTCCAAGTCCATACCAACTGCCCTCGTCAGAAGAGGCACCGCCAGTGCTCATGGCCAAGGGCAGGAAAGAACTGGTGGGTACGCAACGGGAAGTCAAAAGGACAAGCTTATCAGTCATGGAGGTGATAGAGCGCAGGTAAAACACCTACCGTATCGACTAGGCCTTCCCTTTTGCGATGCAGTTGCATGGTAGAAATAGCTGTTCCAAAAAGGAACAATTTTTGGACGACTAATGCCACCCCCACAGCGTGTTGGAAACAGCGTTTATTGCGAACGTTTCTCGCCCCTTTTTTGGACAGTCTTTTTTAACTGTATCCACCCTTCCGCCAGCTAAGTGGCAGCTTGTAAGCGGGCAGGCGTTCTGCTCAACAGCTGGCGCAGCACCTACAACGGGTTTTCGGTATCCTACGCTTTGTCGGCCGTTAACCCAAGATTATAAAGGGCCACTTGTATCGGCGAGTATATCAACCACTATATACTGGTTATTTGAAGTGCTTCGTTCCGAATACCTCACCCCCTTTCGCCTTTTTATGACTACTGCTATTCGTCGTGCTTGCCTTCCTATTCCTCTTGTCCTAGTCTGTAGCACGGGCTGGGCGCAGCACGCCCGCTTTCCGCTGCAGATCACGCCTAGTATACGCGCCCGCAGTACGGTGATGAACTTCTTTAATCTCAACGCGGTCCGCAGTAACGTGTACGTTCCCTACAACTACGAGCGCAACTTGCAGGCCTTGGCCATTGGGCCGGAAATCGCCGTGGGCCGCGAAATCGCCCTCAGTTATACCCCCTTTCTGCGCTATGGCTATGTCCACAGCGTATTTCAGTATAATGCAGATAGTACAGGTGGGACGCTAGTGGATAAAAAAGAGCTGATCCTGGACCATCAGTTCTGGCTCAGCAAACGCCTGCATCCCAGCCACGCGCGCTGGTATAAACCGATCGCTTTTGCCGTGGGCTGGGGCCTAGCCAATTCCGGCCAGCAGTTCTTTTTACGGAATGGCCCCTTTAACCAATTCATTCGGGTGGAAACCGCGACGGCCGATGTAGCCGCCCGCTTTGCGTCGGCCAACCACAAGTGGAACGGCCTAGTGGCAGCCCACTACTTTTATGAAGGGGTTGCTACCAACCGGCACGATAAGATGATTAGTTACTCGCTTACGATCGGCTATCGGCTCCTACCACCTAAAGGGGACGCAGAGATGGTAAAAAATCCTTTTGACCGTTCCAATTAGATCCGTGGCTGTTGCAGAACTTCCAACAAGGGATTGAATGGCTAGCAACAGCGAGTAAAGCAGACTAAAAACCCTCATTAGCGCTACTACTCTCAGCGCTCCAGGGACTAAACACACCTTTTCCACAATACGGATTGAGTTCTGCAACAGACACATCCCTATTTCGAACGGCTTCAACCCCCCTGTCAATACCCTCAAAAACGTGGTTTTCTCGAGGGATTTATGATAAGGTAATTCGAACACCAGCTGCTAACGCAAGATTCTTCTTATCAGGCCCTTTGTCTCCCGCGTAATTCTGTTTTCTGCCCCCGCGATAGCAAACAGTAAGAGATTAGAAGAAGACGGCGACCAAAGCCAGGATAAGTAGTAGCTAATCATTCCACTTATTGACTTTCGTTTCAGCAAGCACCTCACAACGCAACCAGCACCTTATCAAAGGCTTCTAGTGAGCCGCATAGGTGCACAGGTTGTTGAAAAAGAACGCGTCATACATCGCTTCCTGATCTAATCGCAGGTCGCTAGCTATAGTCAATGCAGTGGCCAAATCTATTGCTGGCCGATAGGGTAATTTCATAATGCCTATAAACAAGCCTTCAAACACCATTTCATACTCCGCATGGTCCAGGTAATGGCGCACAAACCCAGCCGTATCTTCCTCTAGCTGCGCTTTCACCTGCGCCAAGGTTTGCGTGATAAAGTCACTAACTCGGTTAAAGTCTACAGATGGCCTGTTATCCATATCGCCAGAATTTAGATGTTTTCTTTAAGTACCTACTCCTACAAGTAGGCGTCAAGTAAACAAAAGGAAGAAGGTAGATTGGGAGCTACTCAGTTGTTTTCTTGAAACCAGTTATTAAGGCACTGTTTTCTATAAACTCAACCTTGTAAAAAGTGGTAGTTTGGCAAGCTGGGATCGATAGGGTCTACAGTAGTTCTTTAGCAAGGCAGCACACTTTCTGATTCCTTCTCTTTCGCGATCCAATCGGGATTACCTAGTCTTATGCAGGAAAGAGTATTCAATCGGCTCGTGCTCGGCTTTCTCACCTTGGCCGGTTGGCTAGTGGTGGGGGTAGCGCTGTGGAGCCTGTACACTTCAACTGTGCTGGAAAAAAAGGGTATTACCCGACCCGGAACAGTGGTGCAGATCGAGGAGATAGAAAGCGCGCTGAGTTTTCGGGTTCACTTTACCTACCACCAGCAGCCATATACCGTCTTATAACCGCATTCACGATAGCGACCCGCTCTATCAACTGCACGACACAGTCGACGTGCTGTTTCTGCCCGCGCAGCCAGAGCAGGCCATCATCAATAGTGAAAAGGAGAAGTATCAGGGCTATGGAATGATGCTCCTATTTGGGTTGAGTATCGCCAGCATATGGCCTTTGATCAGGTACATCAAGTGGTACAATGCGCCTTAAGCACAGTATACAAGAAAGGAACCACTAGCAAACCGGTCCAGCAACTGGGCTGCTCACTAGCAGGCCGTTCCAGTACCCTCTCTCCTTTTCCCATGCCCGCCGTCAAGCAACAAGTAGTGGCCCTGCTTCACGAGTACCAAGCTGCTGTCTATCAGGCCGTAGCGCTGTTGAATGCGAAGTCCGAACAAGAAAAAGGCTTTCAACGACCCGAGGTAAGCCCGGGTGTTCGGGCCGGGTATCTCGATGCTTTACAGCAAGTGCGCTACCACTTCCATGGTGCTGGCTGCAAGATCACCACGCCCGCATTCACGGTAGATTTTGATTACGCCCGAGATGGAGGCTGTAGCGGCATTGACCTCTGGTTTCTGGTTGATTTTCTAGAAAGCAATCCGGCCATACAAGCAAAATACCCCTTCCTGACGAACGGGGAACAAGTAGAGCAGGTCTTAGAAGAGTTGGTGAAGGAGGGCTTGCTAACCCGGTATTGGTATTCGGGGACGATGGGCGTTTTTATTTAACAGCTGACCTCCAAAAGCCAAATCAGCCAACGGTCGTATTGTATAGGCCCGATGAAGACATTTCTTCGTAATGCCGACCAACTGCACCGCGATTCGGCCGGCACCAAATGTCCCGTATGGGCGCACTTCGTAAACACCCTCAACTAAAAGTTCTGCCCTCACTCAAGTACCACATCGAGCGATGCGGTGCAGCCAGCCGAAAACTGTACTGATTTCAATAACTGTCCGAGAAGCAACTTTATGTTAACTAGCTTTTCTTAGGTTCTAGCAGCCTGAGAAGCCCGGCCTTATTTCGCACTTTTATCTATCTTAGCTTGCCTAGGAACGGCTGAGTGAAAGTGTCAGAATCGCGGACTTGAAATCCTAGTTCCCTTTTCATCCATCACTATAGGGCGCCTGCTCGCATGAAAAGTTTCTTCACGGCTATTCTACCCGTTGTAGTCTTTGTTCTACTTTATCAACCTTATCTCTACTTCTATTATCGCTCTCATGAGCACCTGCCTGAACTCTATCAAAACTGGGGCTATGTCCTCGCCATCGTCCTCCTGGTAACGCGACTCGTTAACTTGGCTTGCTTGAAGCAGCGAGAGGGCTATGCGGATTTGCTGACCGCGAACCGGATTGGGTGCAATCTATTCGTGCTGCTCGTGGCCTGGCTGGTGCTTGGCAATGTGCGCGCCTTGCTGGAGTTGTTTCGTCCATACAGTGAGAGCATGATCCTGCACATCTTGTCGCTCTTCCTCGTGTCTTTGGTTGGCGTGCGCGAAGTGCTCTGCCCCACCAAACCGTTTCGCTCACCGGACGCGGAGCATAAGGGGTAGTGGTTGATACTAACTACAGGGACAGGTTCATAGAATAGACGAACCTCCAACTACTCAAGGACAGTTGCACCTATTTGAGCTGAGCCAGTGCTAGAGCTTGTGTGAGAGGCTACTAATTTCATTGAATTAACTAAGCAATAGAGAATCCTACTTACGAGGCATAATATCAGCTGCTGTTACAGTGTCCGTTCCATAAACACTTACCCTGCCGGCTGCTTGTACAGTATGGTCGAAGACTTTCCAGATTCCGTTCAAGCGAGAGATTATCTGATCGGTTGTACAGGAGAAATCATTCAAGATAAGCGATCTGTCCAGAATAGTTATGCATACCGCTTTTCTGCCAAAACCAGTTGGATCGGCATCCACATGATGGTTGTCTATCAAATCGACTAGCTCATGCTCTAGAAGCTGCGTAGCCTCTACCAGTTGGGCCCCCTCCAAGATGACTAGTTCAGAGGAGCCAATCGTCAGGTTATGTTTTTGATTGAAGGCAGCAATAAGTGGTTGTAGATGAATGCGCGTATCACTTGCACACGAACACAATCCACTACCTGCCTGATCACTTCTGAAATGTAGATAGTCTAGCTCCATGGAATCGAATTTAACATCACAAGGGTCCTCAATTGTAAAGGCAAGAAAACAGTACTTTTCTACATTGCTACTTAGTGGTTCTACAGATAAGCTTACTTTATTTAAGTCATCAACATAAGAGTTTTTATAACACTGTTCTAGAAATAATAGTAATTTCAGGTATGTACTACTCGTCTAACTAGGTGGTACTTTTCCTTTGAGGTTAGGCGAGCCTGGTACTATCGAGTGCGTGTTACGTTGTCCTTTCTTCGCCTCGTAAGACTCTCTTCCTAGCCTATATTTCTAGCATGACCCAAGCAGAACAAGCGCTTATTGAGGCGCTTTATAGGAAAGAGATCAGCCGAGAAGAGTTCTTGGCTCAGTTTCCTCTCAATGTGGCGCAACATCCGGAGTATCTCGTCCAGTTACTAAGAAGAGCGTATCAGGAACAGAGTGCGGAAGACGTCGACTATGCCTTGATGATTAGCCACCTAGCGCCCGGAGTTCCCGTAGGCCTGACGGCAATTTTGGGGGAACTCGTTGTCGTCGATTGGCACTACATGCACGAAAACATTGTGCATTGGCTACAAGCCTTGCAAGATCCGGTCAGTATTGACCCCTTGTATCAAGCCGCTATTGAAATACCGGATTTGAATTGCTATGGCAACTATACCATCGCCGTGCAGGCCACTTATGCGCTCCATGATATCGGAACAGAAGAAGCGAAGGAGAAATTGACGCTGTTAGCCGGTTCGGCAATACCCGCCATCCGGACCGCCGCAACCTACCAGTTACAACGGTTAAGTTCATAACCCTGGTTGAACGATGATCGAGAAGCCCTTCTTAATCATTTAACACCTTATAGTAGGTGATTCACAGCCGTTACGAACTAATTGGCATTTTAAGAACGGTTAATCACAAAAGGTCCAGGCCCCCGCTGGGCGAGTGAAGAGTTACGCCATGCGCACCCGCAGCGGCTTTCTACTGTACATAATTGGACTTCTCGGACAGATAGAAATCTAGTGGTAGTTGTCTAGGTTGAGGGAGATGCAAATTCGAAAATCAGCCCGGGGTCAGCGGCTAGAGTTGGCTCCGCAAGCTTCGCCTGTTGTGCGGAGTCAACTAACTGTCGAGGAACCCTCAGATACGGACTATGGGTCGCTGACTCTATCCAGTATTGCTTCCCCTGCCTGTACGCCGTAAACCCAATAGCCCCTAGTTTTACGTCGGCCTTGGGACGGTACGCCATAGCCGCTAGCACGCGTTTGAAATTGCGCAATTCGACGGGCCGCAAGGTAGACTCCCCCCTGTTATTACGCACGGTGATAGAATCAATAGCCTCAACATTGACTAGGTCACCTAGCTGGTAGTGCGGCGACTGACAAGCAAGCAACCCGACAAGCGAAAACAATCTTATTACTTTAGGCATAACCAATCAACAACAGTAGGGATGGAAAGCCCATTTGCAAGTAGGAGCATGTGTGACTACCCTTTGAGGCAAGATAAAATTTAGATAAAAACACGAAACAGTGGCCTATGATTATTAGACCAGTTTCCGGGTAAAGTTGATTAACATATTACTTGTTATACCCCCGCTCTTAAAATAAGAGTAGTTTTGGCTCTACTCCCCCTATATTTTGATTGTGGTACTTTGACGGGTAGTCGGACACAGATTCGGGTGTAACAATGCTACCTTTCTAGCCAGATGCCTAGCAACTACAAAACGGGTTCTCTTCCTTTTCTCCCCTCGGCTTTGCTGCCCTTCGTGGGCTGTTCTATGCAGCGATTTCCGTTACTGGTTCTCCTTCTTTTCTTCTGTTTGTCTCTCCCCGTTCTGGCCCAAAGCCTATCCGTTTCAGCCGACACGACCCATGCTCCCGATTGGTTGCGTAACCAGCAGCAGCTCTTATCGCTGCCCCGCTTGCCGGTGGCGACGCATGCGGCTCATTTTAGATTCTACGCGCCGGGGCAAGTGGTTCAGGGATGGCAGACCGTAGATGGGCGCTACGGCGGACAAGTCCTGCACTGGGTACAACAGGTCCGTCCCAAAGACGAGGAACTGACGAACCGAATCCACCGAGTCCCGGTCGCGTTGGACTCGGCCACCGTGCGCGGGCTCTTTCGTCTCCTCCAACAGTTGCAGCTGCGAGCCTTACCTGATGAGACGGCTATTGTGGGGTGGAAGCCGATTCTGGATGGCATTAGCTACACTTTGGAATATGCAACGACGAGCACGTACGGGGTCAAGTCGTATGGTAACCCGGCCTCCCAAGGGGCACTGCCCGAGGCCCAGCGGGTGCTCGCGTTTGTGGCTCAAACCGTGAAGGCAGAAAGCACTGTGGCCCAGCGCCGCGCCTTTGAAACAGGCATTCCCTTTCCCTGCTACACAGCTGGGGGCGGGACCATTACCTGCCGTATGCGGAGTGCCACGGACCGAAGGAAGGACAAACGAGCGCGAAAACCGGATCAACAGACACGGTGAAAGCGCGTTGTGGTCCTATAATCAGCAAATTATTTGCAGAGATGATCCAAGAAGGATCATCTTTCAAAGAGCTGATAAGCAAGGGGCAGAAGCCCCGTAACGTCAAGTGAATGCTTTCGCACAAGCGTTACGGCCCAATTGTCATTTTACAAACGGTGCTTCATAGATGCTATGCTTGCGAAAGGCCACACGCAGCCCGCAAGGTGGCTAGGTGCGCCGTAAATCGTTGTTCCAGTTCCGGGACGGGTAATGCGGCAGAACCGCCGTGAGCCTGAATGAACAAGAGCTCTCCCAGCTGAGTCAAGCGATAGGCGGTAGCACTCATCTTATCGCCAAAGAGTTCGGCCTCGGCAATCTGGGCATCGGCTAACAAGCCACCCGTTAAGCGATAGTTGCGCGCAGCTGCATTCATCTTCTGCACGGCGGGATCCTCTAGTGCGCTGGTGGCTTGCATGGCGGCGACACAGGCGTGTGCAGCGATCGATTCTCCGGCTTCAAGCCGTAGTTTCCACTCCAGCGCGAGGGTTGCCTCCACCCATGTCCAGCGATTGTAATCCTGTTCGAATGGGATATCGTTGAGCAGTTGACAGACCTGTAGGCACAGGGCGGGCTGCTCATAGACATACAGCCAATAGGCTAAGGTCTTGGCGCGGGCGAGGGCCGCCGCGACGGTGGGCTTGAAGGTCTTGGCTAGGCTGGTGGCCAAGCGGGCTAGGCGAGAATATGTAGGCAGGTGGGTGGCCACGGCGGCCAGCACCTGGCGTTTGTCATCAAGGGTCTTGCTCATGGGGTAAAGGTGCAGTCCGTTCGCCGAAAGCAAGCGCAACCAGGCTAGCAATAGGTGCCGCAGGAGAACAAGACCCTTCTTAAGGCTGAATAATGGCCTGTAGAGGCCTTGCTATTGATTTGGCATTTTACAAACGAGCGGTTGTAAAATGCCAATTGAGCCGCTAGAGCGAAAGACACGGCGTCAAGTGATTCAGTAGTGCTTACACAAGCTCCGCCGCCGTGGTGGACTAGACCGAGTGCAGCCTTACCTTGCTTGCCTCACCCTTTCGCTGAGCAAAACGCCTACTTTAGCATCTTATGGCTTATTCCACTAAGTGGCTTCGGTTTCGTCAAGCGGAAGAAGAGTACTACACCAGCCGCTACGACTTGCTGCAGGACAAAGCCGCACTCGTCGACAACCTGCACCAGGCCTTCGCCCGCCCACAGGACCGCGACACCGCCTTGCGGCTGCTCGAGCAGATGACCCCAGACCGGGCCGTGCTCGAGCCCGTGCTGGCGCAAGTGGTCGATACAGCGATTGACAGCACCGATATAACGGCAATCCAACTCGCCCGGCAGATCCTCTTGCTCTATCACGCCGAGCCCTGGGTCCGAAGCACCCTCCCGCTTATCATCACACCCTACCTGGCTGCACAGGACGAATGGCACTATCGACGCATCGCCGAACTCTATGCCCTAGTGCACTACGACGAGGAGCTAGCTTGTTTTCTCTTGCTTTGCCAAGCGAGTACAAACGCCGAAATCCGGGAGATAAGTGACGACTTTGCTCCTTCCTAACCACCGTTCTTAAAATGACAAATGAAGAACGAGCACAGTTGCTGGTTGATCCCCAAGATGGTTCGAGAGCAACAGACTCGCAAGAGGCTTTGCTTAGTTGTTGTGGTGAGCCAGATAAGCGCAAGCAATTGGTCGACTCGTTAGAAGCGCTCTTACTGAAGACCCAGCTTTTTTTCTTGACAGAGATCGCGCAGCTCTGTATTAAGCCACTTTTGGTTCTGAGTGAGAAAATCATGTAGGCAAGGTTCTTCTACCAATGAAGCCTGCCGCCTCATTGGCTCTAGGAGGTGCCATTTCCCCGCCAGCCATTCCATTTTTCCGCCTGGGCGGAACAGTCGATTTCGATAGTCAAGTAACGAATCTACCCAACCATCCTGTGTGTTGACATAGACGGCGGAGACAGGCACGATATTGTACGTATCGGCCTTGTCTAAGCTTCTAAATTCCTGTTTGAAGCGAAAGCACACCTCATTCGGATAAACCGTTATGTTAGTCAACGTACTTTTAGCGCCCAAGAACTGGCGGAAGGTATTCTGAACGGAATCAGTAGGCGCTTTCTGTTGCCGTTGCGGGAATAGAAAGCATTTCAGCGGCCACACATAGGCTAGCCACAAGGCCGTTCTGTAGGACTGCTGTAAGTGAAGCTGCACCACCTTGGACGGATAGCGGAATCCCACCGGAGGTTTCTTCTGGCAAGCCGGGACGAAGCTGAAGAGCACTACTAAGGAAAAGATGTACGGATTGCGCATCTCGAGTGGATAAGGAAATCGGATAGGCTTGACGGTATCATTTCTTAGGGGTCTCTATTCTTGTCTTCTTTGGGCTAGAACCCTTATTTGTTACTAGTGGTAATGAGAATAAAATGCTAATCTACAGACCTTTTAGTAGTGAATGAAAAATACAATTTTTCTAGGACTACGCTTATAACAACTATTATGTCAAGCAACTTTTCCTAGAAACTAGAGGGAAAGAGCACGCCATCGAAAGATATGCAAAGTGCAGTTTCTTTCCTTTTACTTAGCTGCTCCTAAACGCCTTCTGCTATGTCCACCTACCCACCCGTTAAGACACCCCATTTACTGGGCACTTACCCCGCCCTTGTTAGTGCCGGTGGCGGGTATGTATGGGATGAGGTACTCGAGTACCGGGTATGGTGTCATCCCCATGCGGGAGCGCCGGACACGGAAGAGGGTAACGATTACTACTACGTCTTCGCCACGTATGAAGAAGCCCTTTCCTTTGCCACAGCCAACGACGGAACGGAACCACCGCTCGCGCTCGTGTTACAAGAAGAATACATTGAGGAGGCTGAACCGGCCGTGTTTGTGCATATTCAGGAACAGCGGTTGACGGAATGGCCGGTGGAGTGTTTAACTCGCCCCCGCCGAGAGGCGACGACTATTCCCGCCTTTTTTTCGCCAACGGCCCCACGCAATCGTCTCGACATTTTACGGGGCTTAGCTTAAACCTGCCGCGAGTAGGAACAGCGTTATAAAAGCAGATTTTTTAACTATCCGAGAAGTACCAATTATGTTCATGACCTATTCTAAGATGGAGGCAGTGCTTTTAAATAAGCCTGCTTGGGCGAAAGTCCTGTTCCTCATACTCGGTAGGAAGGCTTAAATTAGAAGTAATTCAGGCACTACATACTCTTTTGACGTCTTGCCACCCAATTCATTGCGGAAACAGAGTTCCAGAGTAGTGTTGTCCACGAATCTTGCGTGGCATCGCCACCAGCGGGAGGTAATGGACAGGCGATACTGGTCGAGGGGGTAGGGCGAAAGCGTTTCTAAGGTCGCTCGTTTGCGCAGTGTGCCCTGCTGATCGTAGACGACCACTACGTTCTCTCCGTAGCCGGGCTGGTACCAGTCATCGAGTGTTACCACATAGCGGCCGTCGTTGCTGACCAGCGCCTGCATAGGGGCAAACGGGTTAACTAACTCGTGTCGCCAGACGGGCACGAGGTCTTGGTGGACCCGGTGAAACAAGGTCGCATAACAAGGGATAAGCGTTGTGTCCTGCGGCGTGTAGCGGCGCTTCTTCTTGGGGCTAGCAGTCTGCCAGCGGCTATACTTGGCCGGGACAAACGTGGGCACCACGCGCAGGCAGTAGCTACTGTCGGCGCTGTAGTAATCCACGGTTTTGGGCACATGCCACTCGTCCGCCCACGCGGTGAAGGGTTGAAACAGGAGTGCGCACAGAACAAGTCCGTAGCACACCAAAACCCGATAGGAGCTGCGGCTATCAGAGAAAGACAGGCGACCGGTTAGCCAAAACTGATAAAAGCTACTGGTCATTTCAACTAGTGGTATAAGTCCCGATTATGTTAATGACCGTATCAAAGAATAGGATATCCAAAGATTGATGAGTAGCTAGGAATTCTGTACAATTTAGCGGGCCTTTTTACCCCTTGCTTTATTTGATGAAATTAGTTGCGAACCGAAAGTTTCGTCTTCTCTCCATACTAGGGGAGCATGTCTCTATACTTCTGCTTGGTGTGCCCCTTATAATCTTGTTTCATCCCCTGCCAGGGAATTGGGAATTTTGTTGTGTACTCGTACTTTATCTTAATAAAGACTTTTTCAACGGTCGTAGCCCTCTCAAGCACTTACTTGGTACCCAGGTGCGCCATACAAGAGGAAATCCAGTCAATGAACTGCAAGCCTTCTGGCGCAACACGACGCTTTTCGTGTGGCCACTGGAGATCTTGGTCGTGCTCTTGAGTAGAGGGAAACGGATCGGGGACTTTATCACGAACACGGCGGTAGTAGAAACGCCAGCCGACGTCAACTCTTGGCGACAAGATGTGGCGTCCTATCGCGCAAGTCCTTATACGCTTTATACCCTTCTAGCCACCATACTTTACATAGTCGGTGCGGAAGCTCTTTTCACCTGGCTCGGCTTTTAGAGCAGTATCCGAGAAGTACCGGTTATGTAAAACAACTATCTAACGATACTTTCGCCTAGACTCCCTCGAGCTAAACCTGCTTTCGTCCTCTATCCGTGCAGAATCGTACGTACCAAGACCTAGCCGAAAACATCCAGCAGCATCGCTGGCTGGTCTTTCACATCCTAGGTGAAGGCAACTTCCCGCCTTTTTCCTATACCGTCGGCCTCTATGCTACGTTTGGCTACCCGGAAGTCGTCCTGTCCGGCCTTAATCAGGAACTGGCACACGCTCTCTTGAACGACATGGGGGAAGATGCGGCGCGTGGTATCCAACGGCAGCCAGACGTGCTCTATGAGGATGTACTTGGGGCTCTGGCTGCCTCTTTAAGACGGTCAGTCCAGAATACTATGACGCTTATTTCGGGCGAGCGCTCGTCTTCTATCAAGGCGCGCACTTTCCCGTGTTGCAATGTGTGTGGCCGGATGCCCAGCAGCGCTTCCCTGGTCAGGCAGGATACGCGTACTCCTCGGCTACCCAGGAGCTATTATATCCGCATTGAGGTCTGTCTGATATGCAACGATTATGAGCAAGAGAGCCTTGTTGCGTCCACTCCGCTGGCGTAGTCCCTTGCGCCTGACCAAGCGGCAGGGGGCGCTTTTCCTCGGCTGCCATCTGTGCATCGCCTTCCTGGTGGTGTGTCCTTTCTTGCCGGGGCCGAATGGCTGGAGCAGCGAGACCAATTCCGTGTTCACCTTCTGTCAAGTACTGAGTTTGCCCAGCCTGCTGCTGGTGCCGGTGGGCTTGCTGTGGACCAGCCGGCAGCTTCGAGCTTCCTCGCCTACGACCTCGCCGCTGTATGCGCTGCTGCTGTGGACGCTCCCGCTGATGGTTTGCGGGCATTGTGGCGGGAGCGCGCCGTGGCTGCGCGAGGTGAGCAGAAGGCGCGCTATCGACCAGAGTGCGCCCCTGCTCCGGGCCTTGGACGCGTACCGGGCAGAGCACGAGCAGTATCCCGTGCTGCTAGACGATCTACTCCCGCGCTACCTGCCGCAGCTACCGAGTCCCAGAATAATGGGCATCGCTGCCTATGGCTATGCTCGCCATGCGGGCTGCTTTGAGATCAGCTTTGCGCAGAATGTGCTGTTGGGTTTCAACTATGAGGTGGTGGTCTATGACCCGAACACTCATCAGCGGGCGGAAGGCAAGTTGGCTACTCTTTATCCAGCAGGAGTTCCGCACTGGCAGTATTATGTGTATGACTGACCACGAAGCAAGCACACGAGATTAACCAAGCTACCAGTTCTTCTGTTTGGTAAGTCGAATTGTGTTTACTAGAACAAGGTAAAAGAAGGTGTTCGGATTACCTATCGAAAAATGCTCCTGAAAAACCGCGTTTTCGGGGGCATTGACGGGGGCCCAAAACCGTTCGAAATAGAGAGGTGGCTGTTGCAAAAGGTTGACCGTTGGCGGACAACAGGTACTTAAAGCCCCACCCGCTGCCCACTAGGGGCGCTACGTCAGCTTATTTAGGGCAGCCTAGGCGCAGATGCGACCCCGTACATTCCCTGCGGAGAGTTTTGCAACAGCCACATGCATTAAGTTAAGTGCCCTTAATTAAATTAGGCCGTGTGGACCGTAAGGATTGTGGCCCAACAAAGGCCGTCATGCAGAGCAGAGCGAACATCAGCACGCGAGATGCTTCGCTCTGCTCTGCATGACGTTCTATTTATCTATTATCCACATCCCCTAGGATGTGTGGTTTGTTACTGTCTACAGCCTCTGGAAAAGCGCCTCTAGACAAGTTTTAGCTTGCTTCTTGATACTGGAACCAGTAATGAGGTTGTTGTTCTATAGGCGGACTATTTGCTGATTATTTTACTGCAAATCACTATTATACTTCCACTATTTTTTAGTACTTAATATTGCTTTCTGAGCGGTTGGTTGTCTGATCTTGGCTAATGTGGGGGGCCTCCCGTGGAGTAACGTGCTGCCACATTCTTCCTTTTCCTGACTGTGTAGGCGCAGGCCGTAGCCTGTTGTTGCTCCCTTATTTCCCTAACCGATGAAACAATTGATTACCCGTTTGCTGCTGGCAGCAGGTGTGCTTCTGCACGTGCTGGCCACTCAAGCGCAAACCAGCCAAGCCCTGGCTGCAAGCAAAACGCAGAAGCTCCTACCGCCGCTGCCCTATGGTTTCTCGCTACCCGTGGGGGCGCCGGCTTTGCGCCGCGCCTTACCCTCAACCGGCGCCGTGGGTTGGGGAAAGACCCCCGCAGAATTAGCACGTCCGAAAGCCCAACGAAGCAAACAACTTGTGGCTCCGGCGCCAAAGAACTCTAGCACCTCTCTTGCCAGCCAATCAGTCAGCGAAGAATGGGTGGCCCGCTACACGTGGTCCGACAACAGCTTCGACGGCGCCACGGCCGTGGCAATGGACACGGCGGGCAATGTGTACGTAACCGGCTACACCTTCCGCAACGGCAGTTACGACTATGCCACCCTCAAGTACTCGGCCAGCGGCCAGCAACTCTGGGAAGCGGTTTACAGCGGACCCGGCAACAGTGCTGACGTGCCGACGAGCCTGGCCGTGGACGCGGTGGGCAACGTCTACGTGACGGGTTCTTCCTTTGGCGGTGGCAGTGGCTACGACTATGTCACCGTCAAGTACAATGCCGGTGCCATTCAGCTCTGGGAAGTGCGCTACAACGGGCCCGCCAATAGGGATGATCTGGCAACTAGCCTGGCCGTGGACGCGGCGGGCAACGTGTCGGTAACGGGCTTTTCCGATAGTGGCAGCAGCAGTTACGACTACCTCACCCTTCAGTATTCGGCCAGCGGCCAGCAGCTCTGGCAAGCCCGCTACAACGGCCCCGCCAACAGCTTTGATCTGCCCACCAAGGTGGCTTCGGATAACGCCGGCAACGTGTACGTGACCGGCACCACGTACACAAGCACCCAGAGTGATTATGCCACCCTCAAGTACTCAACCGGCGGGCAACAGCAGTGGGTGGCTATGTACAATGGCCCGGCCAGCGGCTATGACTTGGTGCGCGACCTGGCTGTGGATGCCACCGGCAACGTGACCGTAACCGGCACCTCCGATAATGGCCGTACCTATAATTACGCCACCGCTAAATACGCCGGCAGTAGCGGCCAGCAACTCTGGGCGGCGCGTTACAGCGGAGCCGGCAACAGCTACGACGAAGCCACCGCCGTAGCCGTGGATGCCACCGGCAACGTGGTGGTGACCGGCTACGCCAACACCGGCAACAACAACTGGGACTACGTCACGCTCAAATACGCGGTGGGCAACGGGCAACCACTTTGGGAGGCGCGCTACAACGGCTTGGAAAGTAGCTACGACGAGGCCCGAGACGTAGCCGTGGATGCCACTGGCAACGTGGCCGTGACAGGTCGTTCCTTCGATAGCCGCGGGCAGAGCGGTTACGCCACCGTCAAGTATGCGGCCGGCAGTGGCGAACAACTCTGGCAAGCCCGCTACAACGCGTCCGCCAACCTAGACGAAGCTCCCGCCCGCCTGGCCGTGGCCGCGGCGGGCAACGTGGCCGTGGCCGGGTATGTTTTCGGCCGTAGCAGCACCGATTCCGACTTCGCGGCCCTCACGTACGCTGCGGCCACCGGGCAATTACTCTGGCAAGCGCACTATTCCGGCATCCGCATCCGCGCGTTTCAGCCAACCGACTTCGCCGTGGACGCGGTCGGCAACGTGTATGTGACGGGAACCACCAGTAGTAGTATCCCTCTTAGGTTTGGAACCGTTCAAACGCAAACAGCCTACGTCACCATCAAGTATTCGGCCAGTGGGCAGCAGTTGTGGGAAAACCGCCTTCCTTACCGCTCCAACCCTTTTTATCCGCACCTAACCAGACTGGCCATTGATGCAACGGGCAATGTTTACGTAACTGGTATCGACTTCAGCCAGTATTTCATCCTTAAGTACTCCGCTAGCGGGCAGCAGCTCTGGCGAGTTCCCCTCACCGTGCTAACCCCACCTGGGGCGGTTCCTCTTGCCGTGGACGGAGCGGGCAACGTCTACGCAACGGGCTCCTCGGGTAGCACAATCACCGGCACCGACTACACCACGCTCAAATATTCCACCACGGGGCAGCCGCAGTGGGTGGCGCGCTACAACGGGCCTGCCAACGGCGACGATGAGCCCACTAGTTTGGTGGTGGATGCCGCCGGCAACGTGTACGTAAGCGGTTCTTCCTACGCCAGTACTACTGACCTCATTAATCTCGATTTTGCCACCGTCAAGTATTCCACCCAGGGCACCCAGCTCTGGGCCGCCCGCTACGCCGGAACCAACCGCAATTCTTCGGACCAGGTAAGCGACTTGGCGGTGGATGCGGCCGGCGACGTGTACGTGACGGGGTATACGGACAACGACAACCTTCTCAACCTCAACAACAACGACTACGGCACCGTCAAGTACGCTGGCGCGAGCGGGCAGCAGCTATGGGTGGCCCGCTACAACGGACCGAACAACTTGAATGATAACCCAGCGGCCATAGCCGTGAACGCCGGCAGTGTGTACGTGACGGGAACTACCCAATCCAGGACCCTGAACGACTACTCTACCGTCAAGTACGACGCCGCCAGCGGCCAGCTGCTCTGGGACAGACGCTACAACGGGCCCGGTAGCCGCAACGACGCCCCGACAGATCTAGCCGCGGACGCCGCTGGCAACGTGTACGTGACCGGGTACTCCAGTGGCATCGGCATATCCGATTACGCCACGCTCAAGTACTCGCCGAGCGGCGAGCTGGTATGGGAAGCCCGCTACAACGGCCCCGCCAACAGCGACGATGTGGCAACCCACTTGGGCTTGGATGCGGCGGGCAACGTGTACGTGACGGGAGGCTCCAACGGCAGCTCTGTTGCCAACACCTACGACTATCTCACCATTAAATATTCCCAAACCAGCGCCCCGTTCCCAACGCAACTCGCCGCCGCTGGGCAAGCCGCTTTAGCAGGGCCGAGTAGTGTTCAGCAACTAGTGGTGTACCCGAACCCCACGGCGGCCACGGCCACCGTAAGCTTTCGCCCGGTGCTCGATGGCGCGGCGCAGGTGCTCGTCTACAACCAGCTAGGTCAACAAGTAGTTAGTCTCTACGAGGGCACCGTGCGCAAAGGGCAGCACTACGAACTGCCGCTCCATAGGGAGAAGCTAGCGCCCGGCTTGTACACCTGCTCGTTGCGGGTCAATGGCCAGCGTGAAACCGTGCGCCTACTGATCCAGCCCTGACAACCGTCGGCGCGATCGAACGCGTAAGCGTCTCCGGCCCGCGGCCGGAGACGCTTTTTTGTTTGGCCGACTCGGGCCGCACCCATTGGTTCCGCCCGCAGGGCGGGAAGGCCGACCCATGGCCGAGTAGCGCGGACTTCTCGTCGCCCGAGGCTGAGACGCGCAGACGAAAGCTACTGGCTTGGCTTTTAGAACTAATGACCCGTGTCGATAAAGTTAAGTCTAGGAACCGAAACCGTGTCTTGTGCATCCGATTATTGGAGCGTGACTATTGCAAAACCCTAGCAATACTCACACAATAGATTATTTGAGCTTTATCTGCTGCTGATTAGTGGCGCTGTCCAAGACCGGTTAAACTCTAGTAATCGCCAATGCTCCTTATCAGTATCACTGACGAGAGTTTTGCAACAGCCACTCATTTTATGTCCAGTAGCTATCTAACTTCCGCATTATAAGACTGCCTCCACTATAGTCTCTGTTTCTTGATAAGAGCGCTAGACGCTCGTAAAGCCTCTTTATAGTTTGGCGCCGACTTCGCTCAGTAACTGTTGGTTGAGCAGCGTATACTCGGCTTTGGCCACTTCGTTTTTATCGGCTTTGATCCACTGTAGCGACTGCCGGGCCGCCGCCACCGCTTCTTGCTTTTTGCCTTGCTTCTGTAGCAGTTTGGCTTTCCAGTAATAGCCTTCATATTGGTCACTGGCACTATCCAAGTGCGCTTTGAGGAACGCATCGAGCCAGCCGACGGCGGGCGTGAGGTTGGGTTGGTTGGAGTGGTAGTAGTAGAGAGCCGCTGTGAAATAGGGCTTCTTCTCGCCCTGCATCGCTTCCTGAATCTGGTTCAGAATCAGGGCATCTGGATGGGCCAGCAACGAAATACTGACTTGGGTGTGCTCCCAGCTCAGGGTGAGGTCCGCCGCCGTGGGGCGCACGTTTTCCAGGGTGAGCGTCAGGCTTTCGTGCGGTACGGCTAACATGGTAGCGTGGGCGATAATGCGCACGACATCGAGCTGTTGGTTGTACTCATACGCCCCCCACTGGGCCGTGTCGCGGTTAAGAATGATCGTCCAGTCGGTTTTGCCCGGGATGGTGAACAGTGAATACGTACCAGCTGGTACAGCCTGGCCGCCCACTTGCATCGCTTCGCCCAAACGGATTTTGGTGGCCGTATTGGCCCCCGTGCGCCATACCTGGCCATAGGGAACCAGTCCACCAAAGGCCTGGCGTCCCTTCAGCGAGGGGCGGCAATAGCGCAACTCGACGAACGAGGTGGAAAACGCCTGGCGAATCGTGACCGCGGGGCTCACCTGCGGCAGCACGAGCTTGGTTTGGGCGTGGGCCTTACGAGCGGCCAGCCCTAGTAACAGAGCCAGGAGCAACCCGGTGAAAAAGTGTTTCATGGCCCTAAAGATAGGCTCAGGGGCGCCCAATACTATCGTCCGAAGGACGAGTCGTAGAAGAGATCGTCTCTTTCCCACAACGACCATTGCAAGGTGCCCAAAGCATTGCTCTATCGTTGTGATAAGGGCCCCTTATCGAGGGAAAGGAAATTTCTGTGCTACCAGTATCCCAGCCAGTTGTATACAATCAGCTCCGAATGCAGGGTGTCAACTAAATAAAAGGCTACCGCCTCTGCTTTGTTCCACCACGACGCGCACTCTACGCCACTGGTAGATGCCGAGGCCTGAAGCGGGTAGTTGCTTTAACCGCAAACGGGGTGATTAACCGGAATCAGCCTGCTTGCGGATACGACCCAGGGTTTTGCGGGATACCCCTAAATAGGAAGCAATCATATGTAAAGGCACCCGTTGATAAAAACCAGGAAAGGCTTTTACAAACGCGTGGTACCGTTCTTCCGGGCTGCGGCTGATGGCCGCATAGAGCCGGTCAATTTGGGCATCAAACGTGCGGCTTATCAATTGGGTTTGCAGGGCGTTGAAGGCGGGAATTTCCTTTTTGAGCAGGTCCCAATTTTCTCTGGACCACAGCAACAAATGAGTGTCTTCCAGCGCGTCAACAGCTCCTTTGGCTGGTTGCCCGTTGTGAAAACTTTCGTGGTCGCTGATCCACCAGTTCTCCGTGGCAAAGCGGATGATGTGTTCTACCGCATACGCATCGGTGCGGTAAAGCCGCATGAAACCGCTCACGACAAAGGCCATATGGCGGCACACCTCGCCTTCGTGCAATAAAAACTGCCGTCGCTTTAATTTCTTGACGATCGTAACTGCTTCAATCTGCTCGAGTTCGGCGTCGGTAAAGGAGCCTCTCGCGGTTAAATAATTTCGGAACGTTTCAACCATGGCGATGCACGTAGGTGAACGGAGTTGACCAGGCCGCTAAACAGCCGCATTGCAGGGGAATGGAACGTGAAGTAACGCAGGAGCTCCAATCCGGTTCGTTAAACCTCGACACTTGGGCGAGTGTTTAGGGGCCATTGTTTTGTAGATACAGAGGCCTTCACCCAAAAACCAGCGTCTTGACCCGCTCACACCGCTTGCGGCGACTGAATCCTGAGTACGCTTCCCAGCTCGTTAATGAGGTGGTTATTATGCCCTTGGGTAGCCTGCCAGGCGCCTCAGGAACT
This sequence comes from Hymenobacter volaticus, assembly GCF_022921055.1. Taxonomy (GTDB): domain Bacteria; phylum Bacteroidota; class Bacteroidia; order Cytophagales; family Hymenobacteraceae; genus Hymenobacter; species Hymenobacter volaticus. The sequence continues at coordinate 121,046 of NZ_CP095064.1, read as the reverse complement.
AAGCTGGCCTGAAGCACGGCTCCGGCTTGCTAGCTGCAGCTACCAGGCACACGCACTTAGAGAGCAGCCTACTCTATTTGACAGCAAGGGAGCGGATCGAAGAAAACGGGGACAAATGTCCCCGTTATTCTTTTGCACCAACGCTACTATTGCAAAGGCAAACGGCACACGAAGTGCCCTAACTCCTTCGCAAATGGCAAACCGTGCAGCTGCTCACTTAGCGCTCATTACAGGCGGCATCAGGACCCGAACTGAACCTGCATTAGTTACGAAGGCTACTTGGTCTTCAGCAGGAGGCTACTGGAGCGCAGCGGTAGGTAGAAGTAAGCAGCTTGTCAGTACCAATTCAACAAAAGGCCACAGTCCAGCTATTACTAACGGGTTAATTGCATGAGCGCTAGCCAAGGCAGCATGCAACGCTAGAGCAGTTCCTATGCCGGTGACTAAGGCCGAAGCGCGCAGACCTCAGGGTCACCTATTTTGCCTTCCCTACGCTTACGCTGCAGGTAAGTCGAAGGGGATATGCCTGCCGCACGGCGGCCATTACCGCTAGTTAAGCGCAACAGCAACTTGGCAAGGGCATCCTGGAACAGAAAGCCGCCGCTTTTGACGCCTCCTCTTGGTAACCCCACGCCATTGACTTTAACGCGCCTCGCCTACCGGTTACGGGACAAACCGGCTGGTTTCACTCATCCCATTTTTTCACTTTTTCCTCCTTTTCCTCCTATGAAACTACAAGACAAAGTAGCCGTTATCACGGGCGGCAACAGTGGCATTGGCTTCGGCATTGCCCAGGAATTCCAGCGCGAAGGCGCTAAGGGCGCTATCGTGGGTCGCAACCCGGAAACGCTGGCTGCTTCGGCCCGCGAATTGGGCGACGACTTCTTGGCCCTCCGAGCCGACGTAACGCAACTCGCGGACTTGGAACGCGTGTTCCAGGCGGTGGCCGACCAGTTTGGCAAGCTCGATACGCTGGTTGTCAATGCCGGAGGCGCAACCGCCAAGGGCACGGTCAGTTCCGTCATCAGCACGACGGAGGAGGAATTTCAACAGTCGATCGATCTCAACCTCAAAAGTTACTTTTTTACCGTCCAAAAAGCCCTGCCGTATCTGCAGGATGGGGCGTCTATCGTGCTCGTGTCGTCCATGGGGCGCACAAGGCGTTTGTGGGGCTGACGCTCTATACCGCCGCGAAAGCCGCCATCGTGTCGTTTGCCCGGTCGTTTTCGCAGGACTTGCTCGCGCGGAATATTCGGGTCAACGTGCTCAGTCCGGGCATTATCGATACCCCAGTGTATGATAAATTTGGGTTGTCAGAGGAAGAAGCAACGCAACAAAAAATAGATCTCGCTGCGGTGGCGGCGCTTAAACGTATGGGAAAGGCCAGCGAGATTGGCCGAGTCGCGGTGTTTCTCGCTTCCGAGGATTCTTCTTTCATGCTCGGTTCCGAAGTGTTAGCGGATGGGGGGCTATCAACTTGTAGTGGAGGCCCCGCCGGCTTGGATAGCGTACGCTATCCCCACTATAACCTACTTCCAAGCGTTGCTCTCCCTCGGCAGGTGAAGCGCTTGAAAGTAGGTTTTGCTAGTAGTCGTCTACATTCCGTCTCGAGTAGGTAGTAGAGTAATCAGCCCTTAGAATACGCGCGATACGGGCCCCTTATCGGTATTAAGTACAAGACGAGTTGGCTTACTAAGTAGTCGGTGGTGCTACCGATAGCGCCAGATTGCCAGTTATTCACCGATGGAACACATTCGTAAAGCTTTCTTACCCGTCATGTCCCCTAGGTATTCGCAGATACTAGCTAATGTCGCCCGCCACGTCCTGCTAACACCCGAAGAGGCCGCCGACTTCATCCAGCTGCTCGGCACGCAGCAGGTAGCCAGCGGTGACCACTTACTCGTTGCGGGCGCGCGCGCGCCCTGCCTCTGGTTCGTGGTGAGCGGCTGTGTCCGTACCTATGCGACCGATGCCGAGGGGCGAGAACACAACCTCGCCTTCTCCACCGAAGGGTGGTGGTGCACCGACTCGGCCAGCTTTTTCGATGGCGGCCGGGCCAAGCTGACCCTGCAAGCCTTAGAAGAGACTGACCTGCTTTCTCTTAGCCTGTCCGACCTGGAGAACCTGTGCATCCAGGTGCCCAAGTTTGAGCGCTTCTTTCGGCTCCTCTCTCAAAAGGGCTACCAGTTGCTGGAACGCCGACTGGGGGCGATGCTGCGCCTGACGGCCGAGGCACGATTTATCCGCTTCCATCAACAGTACCCCCGCCTGCTCAACCGCGTGGCGCAAAAGCATATTGCTTCTTACCTCGGGATCACGCCCGAGTTTTTGAGCATGTTGCGCCGTAAACACACGAGCCCGGCACGTTCTTAAAGTAGTTTAAGGAGGTCGAAGAGAGGAGTGACGTGCTTTGCGGCCTCCTTTTACTGATCTTCTTCAATTTTCTTCCTGCCATGCTGGACACCCTTCCCGACCTGAGCCCCGACGCTCTACTGGCCGCCGCCGCGGCCTTGCCCACCGAGCAGCCCGTTGTGATGCTCAATCTGCTGCGTTACCGCGCCCAAGCCGCCTACGATGACCCCACCGCCCCGCCACCTCGTACCGGCCAGGAAGCGTACAAGGCGTACATTGACGCCTTTCTGCAGTTTAATGACCCGGCGGAGTTCACCCTCGTATTCCAGGGCGCGGCCCGGGCGCAACTGGTCGGTTTACCTGGCGAGCAGTGGGATGAAGTCGCGCTGGTAGAATACCGCAACCTCGGCGTTTTTCGTCGCTGGGTGGAAAGCGACGTTTATGCCCGTCAGGTGGCGCCCATCCGCCGGGCGGCCTTGGCCGACTGGCGCCTGCTACTGCTCACCCGCCCAAGTACCCAGGGTGCCGCGGACACGGGCTATCTGCGCGGACTCATGGCCCAAGAAACGAGGTATTGATTCTGCTCGCTGCTGGACTAGCGCTACTAGCTTCGAGCAGCCTGCTTTTCCAGGGACAAGACAAGGAGGGTCGTCGCAATTGCGGACGACCCTCCTTGTCTTGTCCTGAAATAGGTTAACAGGTCTGTCAGGAAAGGATACTCGGACTAGGTGCCCCTTAAATCGAGCGTTATCCGGGACATCGTCACTAAAAAATGCATCTATTTTCATTGCTAATACAAAAGACTGCGGAAATTTAGAATTGCCGTCTCAAAAATCTATGTGCCATTATCCTTCAGTTTATTGACTTGGCTAGACAAACAGATGATGCTAGAATATGCGAGTGCCTACAGTCGGCAAATAGGTCGGACTGGTACGTGCAAATCTTCAAGATCCGTATTAAAATGGACGATGGTAGAGGTAAGCATGCAGCTAGCCCGAATATGGGCGGGCGCTGCCAGGGCTTCTGTAACTTTTAATTTCCTCGAAGCGACGTATCAGAAAAGCTTTTTAGTGCCACTATAAATTTGATGGCAGGTCACTGTTGAAACAGCAGCGCCCCTCAATGCGCAATCACATGTATCCCAGTTATAACTCTGGCAATACAGTGAGCTATTCTTACTTCTTGCTTAAATTTCGTGTTTAATACACCGGTTTTATATCCATTCTTCTATACTCAAAACTACAATGCCGTGATTTCGGCTTTTGTAAGATTTAAGGCTTTACACAACTTATTCTGCTCGTCACTGGGCAGTTGTTTAAGATAATCCGCATGGGCAATAAATCGATAGGGGATAAGTCGAAAGGCCTCAACTTCTAAATTCACCTTCTTCTTAAGTCCTACCCGATAAGTCTGCTAGAGGTGTCCTTGCACGGACTCACAAGCTTCCAGCTGCCACCCCTGTGGTGCCGCCCAAACCGGCTCTTGGACAGCAAGCAACTCTCGCAATACACGTTGCGGACCATATACGACGCCTCGAGGTTCATCCAGTCTATGCAGCCCCCTTAAGAGAATACCTCCAGGATTTATACCGTTAACAAATGTCAAATCTACGCCGCCGGCTCGATTGTAATACCAGCGTCCGCATTGCAGCTGCTCCTTTTCTCCGTGGATGAACTCATCATTGTGCTGAGGGGTGTTCAAATAGAACTTGCCGACTTATCAGTGCGCTATTAATCTGCTTAATAATTTATATTAATTAATTCCCATATGATAATTTGACTTCAATTCTATTTTTCTTAAAATTGACAAAGCTCCTTTAGGTGTACGATAAATCATTATCAAGTCACTATTAATGTCTTTGAATAAGATAATATTATCATCAAATATTTCGCCATATAGATTGCGTTCAAATCGATACTCAAATAATAATTTATTTTTTGTTGTCCACAATTCAGAATATGAGACAGAATCCATTGGCGGTATTGAGGCTCCGGGTATAGGTAAAAAAAGTAATACCTCATGTTTTGTGAATAATTAATTATACTAACAGGGTTACTTCTAATATTTTTGTACCGCCCAGAATCTAGTATAGCACCTGCAGTATTGAATGTATGATAAGTATTTGAACGATCGATAGTAACCAACTTGCCATTATAAAAATTTATATTGAAATTCAACGAGGAATAATTGTTTGAGAAATGCTTTTTTATAAATGACCATATTTTGTTTAGATTTAAATCATAACAGGTTACACTTCCATCTTTAAGCACTACAGCGAAGTAGTTATCATCAATCTTAACTAATTTTGCTACAACCTGGTTAGCAGCGAAAGAATTTATAAGATGAAGTTTATAATTATATACATAAACATTGTTTTGATTCAGTACAACCAGTTTATTCTTAAAAACATGAGATGAAAACAGTTTGGGAACAAAGGATCTAAAATAAAAAGGGCTTATATTGAATTTCATAGAATAAATTATATCACTTTTAATATTAGCAATATAATAATTGTATCGGCAAAAAAATAAATACTGAATCATCTTCTAAACTTGATTCTACTCGCTCAATAGACGACTGTAGTTTTATAGTGTCGCTTAGTCCATTTTTTAAATTCATAAATACACCAGTAATGTTTTCCATGCACGCGCTACTCCAAGAGGGTCATACCCCGTAATTCGTTCTTGGGTAGCAGACCAGACATAAAAAGAGGGTCTGTTGCCGAGGGCAACAGACCCTTTTGACTTTTTCACTACCGTAAAACGCTCAGTACGGCCCCTCGTTCTGGGCCGGGGATTCGCACTGGCAGGCTATCCATAGGATAGCCTGCTATCCCCCTGGGCACTTACCGCGAGGCGAAAGCGTGCGTAGGCTTAGCACTTGGCCGCTTATTTACGCAGCAGCTTGACGTGGGCCTGCCCCTTGGCCCCGCGCAGGTGTAGGTAATAAATCCCTTCCGCCGCGAGCTGCTGCGAGAAGTCGAAGGTTATAGGCTGCCCGGCGCCCGAAACCGTGCGTTGGCCCTGACTCAAGGTCGTGCCCATCGACGAGACCAAGGTGTAACTCACTTCACCTTGGAATACGGCTGGCAACTCGATGCTATAGCGGCCATCAGGGGACGGATTGGGGTAGAGCTTGACCTGGGCGCTATACCCGGGCAGCTTAACCGAAGCAACAGCCGCTAAGGGCCTGGCTACGGAGCGAGCAGTCGATGCCGACAGAGCGGAGCCGCCACTCAGTACCTCGATTGCAGACACTTTGGGTTGGTCTACCCCACCCGCCCCGGGTACAAAGGCCAACGAGAGCACGCCGTCGTTCACGGTAACGGCAAAAGACTCGGTGGTGGCCGTCAGCGGTCCCACCTTTTGCACGATGTCATACGCCTGAAGCATGTGGGTGCCTTCGGCCATCACGTCGAACACGCGTTGACCCGGAGCGTTCCAGTAGATTTCGGCGAAGTGCAGCTTGACTAGGTAGTGCCCATTGGGCACGGGCAGGGTGTAGGTGAAGGAGCCGTAGCGCTCACTCTGGTAGAGGTCGTCGTCGGTCGTGCCAGCAATGGCATTGCCGGTAGAGTAGATATTCCCGGGGTTAGGCGAGTAGTACTGATCGGCGGAGAATGAACCTGCCGACGTGATAAGCGCCCCTCCGCCCGCGTTGAGCCGGTACACCACGCTGTCCGTTGTGGGGGCTGGGTTGACGGTGATGGGCCGCGTAGCCGTGCCCGTGCAGCCACCTGCATCCGAATAGGTGTAGGTAATCGTGTGGGTACCCACACCAGCGGCGGCCGGGCTGAAGGTGCCGTTGCTCACGCCCGGACCACTGAAGGTACCGCCGGCAGGAGAGCCGCCGGTAAGCGGAAAAGCAGAGGCACTAATTGAAATGCTACTAAAGGCGTTTAAACTTACTGCCGGACCAGTAGTAATTTTAAAGGTCAAGGTAGTGCAGTTACCATAATCATCACAAGCCTTCACCTGAAGCGAATCATTACCTGTATAATCCGACTCAGCGGTAAGATCAAGACAGAAGCCTACTCCGGTGGATGACAGTGCGGCTTTCAAAGACTCCGGAATATCAATCAGTGAGTAGGTGATGGCGTCCTGCTCAGGATCAACAACGTTTATACATTGTGTTACGGTAGAGTTGACGCAGGCGACGACAGCTGAGTTGACAATCGTTCTGCCGTTGATTCTGAAAACCGGTGCCCGGTTTCCGGCGGGTATTGTGGTACCCGCTTCCGGAGCCTCTTTCATTGCCTCCTCATTACCGGCATTGTCAATGCCCACCGAAATGAATTGATACTTTACTCCCGGCTCACCTTTGAATAAGGCCACACTATCTTTTCCAAACTCGCCGAATAAGCGGTAAGGAGCCTCATCAGCCGCAAAATAAAGCGCATACGAGCTAATTCCAGATCCTGACTCATCATCTGCGCCGCTGAAGCGGACAGGAATCACGTTTTCAGCACTGATCACCGGCAGACTTTGTACTGTTGTTACGGGAGGTTTGGCATCAGCCACATTTTGCCAGACATTGGTGGAAATGGGTTCCTCAATATCGAACACAATGGTGGCCTGAGCAGTAATGGAGTCACCGGTCTGCACATTTGCCAGCGGTTTTACCGAATACGTTACAAACCCCTCGCCCCGGCCTGTTGAATCATTGACAGGAAGGAAACCAGCCAGTGGGTCAGCCGGCGGCAACCCGGTTGCCGGGTCAATTGTCTGGAAGGTCCAGTTGACTGTTTTATTCACTATATCTACTCCTGCCGATACCTCTACATCATATTTCAGCGAATCCGGTAAATCAAGTACCCTGGTATAATTGGCAATGTTATCGGGCACCTGAAAGGTGAAGTTTGAAAAGCCAAAGCTTCCCACCCGCACGCTCAAAGGATTCAGCTGCTCATCCAGCGGCAGAACAATTGTTACGAGCTGCGCTGCTGTTGTCGCCAGCTTCGGATCGTTTTCAAACCGGATGGTGTAGGGCATCGTATTCCGGCCAGACACAAACCGTTGCGGACCGTAGCCTTTGGGCCCGGTGATGTCATTGGGGTCGCTTGCTCTAATTACCCTTGTAGGATAGGTCTGAGTGGAATTAGGTGGAGGCGTCTGAGGAGGATTTGGATTACATGGGTCTGGCGAGCCACCTCCTCCACCTGATCCTTCATCTTCGAAAACCTGATCTGCCCGTCTGGCATTTTTTGCAAACATACCCCAACCTTGTCCTGATATCGGAACATTTCTGCAAGCCCACAAATCATCGCAAATACTCGTCTCTCCATTTCTCCGTCTCCTAATTTCTCTTTTTATCAGTTTCCTTGTTTGCTTCTCTATAAATCTGGCGAGGCCCGAAATCATAATTCTGCCAACTGTTGCTGGATAGGTAGCACCAAATTTTATTAATGCTGGCACTAAACATTCTATCTTAACCTTATCACAGTAGCATGCATCGAGGCTGCTTTTTTCAGAATATATAATACTACTGTTATTGCCTAAACTTGCTAAGAATACATTCGAGAAGTTCAAGTTTTGGGCAAGGCGGTAACCGCCTTCTTCCACTTCCTCGCTACTAATAATTCCTGCTTTTACATATATCTGGAGAATAGCATTTCTGAACTCTTCCGGTTTTTGAATAAGTAATATCAAATTTTCATCTAAAATTGAAGGCTCATTACTAAGCAGTCGTCTTAATTCTTCTATTTCATATACTAATCGGTTAACAAGACCAATGCGTGAAAATGCCAGACCTGTAATTGATGTTTCAAAGTTGCCTGCCTGACTTGGCGTAGCGTTGAAATTAGCTGTAAAGATCTCTCCTGGGGAGAGATCTTTTACAATTGTAGATGTAAAGAGCACGTCATCGTCTTCTTCCCAATCATTTACTTCCGTTGAATCTATAGAGTACTCAATCCTACTAGTGGTAATGGATTTAACGTCTACTATATAATTGTTTATTTTAGTACCAGCCGGCACATCAATAAAAACATAAGAATGAGGAATATCTACATTGGAGATATTCTCCATTCTAAAAGAAAAATGACCACTTCCACCTAATCTAATTAGGGAGGGAACCTGCTCCTGGATACCTACCTGGTAAGCTAGCGCTGGCTCTACCTCAATTCCTGGCGACAGATTAACTTCGATCCCTCCATTTACTGCAGTAACATCATATAAACCTACTGCTACAGAATCCAGTTGCCAGCGTATGCGCATTTGCATACTGTTTGTAAACTGTACAACAGAAGCTTGAGCAACCCTTTCCCCTCCTGGTCTTTTTAAATAAACTTTAGTTTCAGGTGTAAAACGGGCTCCAGTCAAAGTACAAGTAACCCTTCCTTGTCCTACTTTCTTCGGTGTAATTCCTAAAATTGACAAAGGAAGCGCACGTGCCAGAATCTTTACCTGTTGAGGCTTGCTGAACTTGGTTTCGGTCTGAATCAGCACGTAGTAGGTACCAGCTTTGGTAGAGGGCACCAATACCTGCTGGTTAGTGGAAATGGTATTGGTATTCTGATGGTCAAAGTCTGACAAAGTAGGCACCCGGTCATAGGCGATGAACACTTTATTCTGCCCTTCCGGCTGGTTGCTGGTCAGATTCAGCACAAGATCCAGATCATCAGCTACGTCTATCTTGTAATAGAGCAAGTCCCCCTTGTCGAGGAGAACGGTTTTCTCAACCTCTAAAACCAACGTGCTGATGGTGATGCTGGTCGTATTACCTGCTGCTTTTCCATTGTTGTCTTCATTGGTTTCCACAATGTGATTCAACAAGTCTGTACCGGCAATACCCCGGTATTCTCCCGGATTGATGTCCTTTACCTTGGTTTGCAAAGAGCGGGTGATGCTTTGACCCGGCGCAAGATCTACATACCCGAGATCTACTCCCATCAGTTTGTCGACGGCTCCGTTTAGAACGGTATTGTTGGGGGAGGAGAAGTAAAGCCCGTTTTTCAACGTACCAACTCCCCGCCCGGCACCGGCATTTTTAATGATGTATGCTGCCTGTAAATCGTCTCCCAAACCTACAGTGGCCGGCACTTCTGTTTCGGTTATAATCAGATCGGTAGGGGTCGGAGACTGGATTTCTACAACGGCGGCATAGCTGTTGTTCTCTTCGGCAAGGTGTTCGTATACAACATTGCCTCCATCCACTACCGCCACTATATAATACACACCTGAATATCCGGGTGGTATGTTCACCTGAACGCTGTCCCGGTAAGCCGCGTTGGCTGCAAGCCCGGCAGTCCGCTCTCTGCGGCCGATCAGCAAAGAGCCGGAGGCTATGCCTGGAGTTGTGCTTATGTAGAACTTATCACTCCAGAGTGCTGACTGCGCAACTCCCTTGCCTTGGTTACGGACTGTATATGGCAGGTGCAGTTGCTGCCCTGCAATTAGCTGTCGGGGAACCGAAAGCGCTTCAACAACCAGATCAGCTGGGTCCGTCAGGGCAATTGTAACAGGTATAGCTTTTAGATTATTGGCGCTGTTGAAATCGTTTGCGTTGAGCGAATCAATTGCAGCCTGTAGAATCAGATAGTACTTCCCGAATTTATCATCAGGCAACCGAACGGAGATACTGTTGAGGTATTCTTCACCAGGGCCAACTTCTTTGTCATTGAAATAGCTTTTCAGCAGGGTATCAGTGGGGTGAAGCACACTGTCTGCGGACAGATATACATTATCTGACCAGTATCCTTGTTTCAGTACAGTCAGGGCGCTCCCAACATTGGCTACCTGCCAACTGAGGGTAACAGGTTTACCCGAAAATGGCTGGCTTTCGATGGTGAATTTTTTCACCGTCAGATCCGCAACACCCAACCCCTTAACGTATACCGGTTTGGGAAGTGCAAACACATTGTTACTCTTCAGATCTTTCCCGGCAGGATCGTTTTCAAATACCCTATTCTTTGAATCAATCCGCACCAGCAGGAAATATTCTCCGGCATACACCCCTTTCATCAGTACTTTAGCAGTGTTGCTGATTCTGGAACCGGATATTATATCACTGGCATTAGAAAATTCTCCTAATGGTATATCATCCCTGCTTAGCACTTTATCTTTTGACAGATAGATGGCATCAGTCCATGAAGCAAATGCAGTATTTGGCCCGATGTTTCCGGTTACCCAACTGACCGTGAGGATTTCCCTGACGCCAACGGAATCAAGATCTGTTTGTCCCTGCACCCCGGCAAGATCAGCGTATGCGTAATTAACGGTAACGGGCTGCCGGCTGCGGGTGAGGTTATTATCATCGTATATATATTCAAAAACAGTACTGTCGCCATCCGTCAATACGTATACATAATAGTTGCCGCTAAGGCCTTCAGGAATAGTATAGCTTGCCCGCTGCGAATACATAGCATCAGGTAGCAAGGGATTGCTTTTGGAATAAACTGTTTTTCCGAGGAGAACAGCTGTTTTGATATCAAACACCGGTGCTTTTGAAATGTACAGATGATCGGTCCAGGCGGCCTCAACCGGATCGTTTGCCCCCTGATTCTGCACATTCCATGAAATTTCCAGCGGCTGGCCGGAAAAAACTGCTGGCGGCACCGCTACATTTGTCACTGCAAGATCGGCGGGTGGCCTCAGCTTTACGTTCATGGAACGCGTGGTAGCTACATTGTTCTCCCTTGAGATTTCTTCGAAACTTCTCCCTGCATTTGCGAGCACGTGTACATAAAAGTTACCGTACAGAGAATGAGGTATTTTTGCTCTGAAAGCCCGGGTGTACGAAGAATCTTTGGGTAATATTAAGGGTCCGACCGGGTTGCTGCCCAGGAGCCGGGCTTCAGTTGCAACAAAGTTGGAATCAGGAGAAATCCATATCTGATCCGTCCAGTTCTTGTTGATGATACTGGCATTACCCTCATTTTTGAACCTGTAGGTAACGGTAACGAAGTCATTGCCAAAGGCAGTGGCAGGGATTGCCGCCGAGACTGGCCTTACATCTGCCAGGGGAATTACCGTAACCGGAATCCGTGCTTCCGATCTGACAGTATTGTTGGCCTTTTCGCTCTCGAGGAGAGAGCCTCGGTTACTGGTCACGAAAACATAATACTGCCCGAATACAGATACGGGTATCACAAAATTTGCTTCACCTTTATAAATCTGACCAGGCTGCAGAAAGCTTACATTTTGTGCTCTGCCCAGCAATACATCGCTTGAAAAATCAAGAATTGTATCCGTAGATAAGTACACTTCATCGGTCCATGTTTGTGATTGCGTACTGCCGGCACCTGTATTCGAGACTTTCCAACGGACCCCGATGGGAGTGCCGGCAATGGCCGATTCCGGTACCTGTAGATCATAGACCAGCAGATCAGGGAGTTGACGCAGTGCAAACCGCTGTACAAGGCTCTCCGAACTGTTACATTTGTTCTTTGCGACTACCCGCCAGTTGTACAGGATGCCAAAATCCAATCCCTTTGTGACGGTGTAGTTGATAGAAGTCAGATTGTTGGCAAATGGAACCGAAGGCGGCACCGGTTCGCTGGCCGGCCAGATATAAAGGTCATAGGATTCTGCATTGACTGAAGGCTTCCAGGAAAGATTCAGCGGCAGAGACAGTCCAAGAGTTCCATTTACCGGCAACAGGCTGGTGGCAATATCAGGAGCCAGCGACTCAGTAACAGAGACTGATATACTTCTGGTTGTTGCTTCTCCGCAATTACCGGAAGCCGTAACCGTGAGCAAGAAGCTGCCCGGAGAGGTCCAGTCTACTGTCGCGGCGTTACCGGAAGAGCTGATTACGGCTCCGCCGGATACTGTCCATGTATATTCCACACCGGCAACAGCGGGTACACTATATTGCTGGCTGCCTTGGCAAACGGCTGACCCTCCGGTGATTGTGCCTGGTTGTCCGGCTGAAACGCAAAGAGTCCGTTGCTGACTTGCTGCCGGTAGAAAATTATTGTTACCCGGCTGAGAGGCTTGCACAGTAATGTTGCCTGCACCGGTAAAGGTGAGTTGGTTCCCGTTTGTAATCAAACCATTGCCTGATAGTACCGAAAAATTGACTGGCAGCCCGGAACTGGCCTGAGCACTGAGGGCAAACGGATCATCACCAAAGATTTTATCGGGAACCGGCCCGAAAGCAATGGTTTGACCGGCTTTATCAATCTTTATGGTTTCAGACGAAGATGCCGGGTTATAGGTACTGTTACCCGCCTGAAGAGCAGTAACCGTGACTTCTCCGGCCCCCAAAATGGTTATGGTATCTCCGGAAAGGCTGGCAACGCCCGAAGGCACGCTGCTCACGCTGAAACTCACCGGTAGACCTGAGGAGGCTGTAGCCACCAGGGTGAAAGGGGCATCGCCGTAGGTCTTGCTAGCCAGCGGACCGAAACTGATCGTCTGATCCAACCGGTTTATGGTATTAACAATTACCGTGGTACTCACCGTTTTGGAGCAGCCGTTCAACGAAATGGTAACCTGGTAGGAACCGGCATTTGCCACCGTAGCCCCACTGATGGTTTGGTTGGGACCCGTGGCGGCGTAGCCATTGGGCCCGGTCCACTGGTAGGTGGCACCGCTGATACCAGTGGCCGTCAGCGTCAGCGTGGAACCAGCCGCGACGGGCGAATTGGAGCCAGCTGAGGCCGTGGTCAGGTTGGTGATGCTAGCGCCGACTTCGTTACTGGTTACCACCGGATTGCTGTCACTCTCCAGCCGGATGCGATAGTTGGCACCAGTTGGTGTTGACGGTGGAATGGCGACAAACAATGTTTCCGCCGTGGCGGTTATAATGCTTGCGGAGCCAATAATTGGGCTGCTAGCAGAAAACACGCCGTTAACATCGGAGAGCACGGCAGAAATTGTGGTAGCCGTTGTAAAACCTGGCCCGGCAACGGTGAAGCTCAATGTCAACCCGTTGCCGGCACACACCGCCTGATTGATCGACTGCAGCATGAGCGTGGTCACCGGCTCCGTGGGCGTGATCGTTACGAGCGTCGAAGCCGTGTCGGTGCAACCCGCCGCGTTGGTTAACGCTAGTCTATAGCGGCCTGACTGCGCCGGTTGAGCGTTGGTAACCTGCGGATTTTGCTGGTTGCTAATGACCCCGCTGGTGTTGCCATTCGCAGCGATAAAGGTCCAGGCGTAGGTGTTGCCGGTAGCAGCCGGTCCACCCTGTAGCTGTAGGGTGCCGTCGGCCCTTACCGGCGAGTTGCTGCTCACCGTCACCACGGGCAAAGCATTTACTGTTAGGTCAGAGCCGTTGGTATTACTAACAATAGTCGTCGGATTAGAAGCCACCAAGCGGATGCGGTAGCCGCTGCCGGCCTCCGTAGCACGAGGTAGCGCGACCGTCACGGAGCCATTGCCGATCCCGCTAAAGTTAACCGTCCCAATATTAACAGGCGCGGCAAATGAGCCGCTAACGTCCGACAGCTGGGCCGTCAGGACGTTGCCGGCCGGAAACGCATTACCCGTCACCTCAAAAGCCAAGTTGCGCGGCGTAGCCACGCACAGCGGACCCGCAAAGGGCGTCAGGGTCAGAATAGCGTCCGTGGACGGCTGCACGTTCACGTCCACGAAGCTGGAGTAAGTGCAGCTGCCCAGCGTCACGGTCACGGTGAAGCGGTTCACGCCGGGGTTAGTAGCGCTGGCAATCGTGGGGTTCTGCTGCGTGGAGGTGAAGTTATTCGGTCCCGTCCAACTATAAGTTGCCCCCGCATAGTCTGGCGCAATCGTTAGATTAATTGGGCTGCCGTTGGCGACCGTAACCGGCCCAGCTGCCTGACTCACCGGCGTCGTATTGATGGTTAGGTTAACCGTGTTAGCCGTGCCAACCGTAGCCGGTACGGAAGCAACCACCCGCACCCGGTAGCCGGTACCGGCCGGCGTGGCGAGGGGAATGGCTCCGCTCAGGGTGCCGCCGCTGGCATTAGAGGTAACCAAAGTGCCGAGCAGCGGCGCGTCGGCCGCGAAGTTGCCGTCGGCATCGGAAAGCTGAAACTTGAACGCATTACCTGCCCCAAAATCTGCGGTGTTGGCACTGAACGGTACCGAAATCGTCTGGCCACCGCAAGGCGTGCTCGGGGAAATAGTGCCCGTAGCAATGGCGGCCGGATAATTGTAGCTTTGTGCCGAGCAGGCTACGCCCGCCGGCGTGGTCACGCAAATCTGCCCTGATGCGCCTCCAACCGGGGCGGCCACCGTGAGGCTAGTAGCCGTATTGTTGGTGATTGGTCCCGCTGCTACGCCGTTAAAGGTCACGGCGGTAGCGCCGCTCAGGTTGGTACCCGTGATGGTGACTACCGTGCCCGCCGGGCCGCCCGCAGGCGTGAAGCCGGTGATAGTTGGGCCGGAGCAGTTAAAGTAAAACACCCCGGCATTACTCATCTGAATGCCCTGAGGGATAGTAGGCAATAAAAGCACCAGCCGCAGACCGCGTACGTTGTTTTGCCCTGCGGTCAACGGGCGGGTCACCAACAGCGGCGCGGTCTGGCTCGCCGGCAGCAACGCCTGGTACGAGTCCACGGTGGTCCAGGTACTTAGGTTGGTTGACGTCTGGATTTGCAGGGTGTAGTTCACCACCGCGCTGTTCGGGTTCAGCAAGCTCAGCTGCACCTCGGACAGCGGGCGCAGAGCCGTACCTAGGTCGGCCTGGATGAAGTAGTTGTTGAAAAAGGTAGAAGAGCCACCCGTAACCGGTGCACCGTTGAAAATGGCTTCCACGGCAGCAGCCGTGAGGCCGTTACCCGTGTAGCTGCTCGGGTTAGGTCGATTGGCCGCCAGGTTCTCGGAACTGGAGCAGCCGCTTTTGGTGAAGCTGCGGCTGAGTATCTGGCTCCACTGGCCGTCCGCGTTGCGGACGCGTACAAACAGCCGGTGCGGACCGTCAGGTAGCGCACTGGCGTCGGCTAGTAGATTAAGGTCAGGCAGATCAGTGCCTGGGGTGGCAACGGGAATATTGGTAGCACTACCATAGCCGGGATCGGTGTCGAAATAGTACTCGGCCTTATCCAGGTTCGGTATGTTTGCTGTGATGCCGCTGTCAACATAGAAGATGCGACTCTGCGTCTGGCTCCAGCTCCCGTTCGCGTCTTTCGACCGATAAAACAGCGTGTGAAAGCCAACTGGCAACGCCCCCAGTCCGACTGTAAAGTTCACGTTGGTGGCATTAGCGCCGCCGCTGATGGGAATGTTAGTTCCCTGACCGTAGCCGGGGTCGGTATCTACAAAGTATTCTAGATCAACTAACGAAGACGGTGGGCTGATGTCAGTGATAGGTGTGACGTAGAAAATCTGCCGTTGGGTCTGGCTCCAGGTGCCGTTCGCATCGCGGGAGCGGAAAAACAGGTTGTGAAAGCCGGAGCCTACGTTGCCCAGCGGCACCGCAAAACTCAGGTTGGGGAGGTTAGTGCTGGTAGTGGGCAGGGTGGCGGCCGTGGCTGAACCGTAACCGGGGTCGGCGTCAACGAAGTATTCTACTCGATTCAGGGTTGGGATGGCCGTAGCATCAGCACTGCCTACATAAAGCAGTTGCCGGCTAGTTTGGCCCCAATTGTTGGCGCCCGCTCGCGAACGGATAAACAAGTTGTGAAAACCGGGGGCGATACCCTCCAAATTTACTGGAAAACTTAGGGTGGTGAGATCAGTACTGGCGGCGGGTAAGCTGACGGCAGTAGCCTGCCCAAAGCCCGGGTCCGCGTCGAGGAAGTATTCCACCCGGTCGAGGGTGGGCAGAGCTTGGGCTTGGAGTGCTAATGACATCACCGTCAGCACCAGCGTCGCCAGCAGTTGCCGGCAACGTTGCATCATAGGCAGGCAATTCATAAAAAAAGTCGGGAAGATTTACCGCCAATCCCTTCTAGTTATTAGACCGGGTGCTGATAGTGGCGTTGAGCGTATTTCCCGTCACCGACTGGTTGTATTGGTAGATCGTGGGCACATTGGGAATGCCACTTAAGCGGTAGGGAGTTAGGCCTCCATAGGCACCTATATCGATGCCGTTTTCCCCAGTGCCGCGGGCCGGGTTGGTGCCCGCCCGCAGTTGATAGGCCCCGTCGTTCGAAGCTGTGCCCCCCACGAACAGGGCCGTTGGCGCTACGTTCTGCTGGTTGCCATTAGCCGTACCAAATACAGCATTGGCGCTAATGTTATAGCTGTAAGCATTGTTGCGCGGTGTAAAATTACTGCTGGCAGATGTAAAAGTGAGAATGTTGTTCTTTATAACACTATTATCAACCTGAAGCGTCGCGCCGTTGTTGCCTGCTGCGTTGCCAATAACATTGTTGGTGATCAAAATATTATTTAGACCAGTATATGAACCGGATGTAGTTATACTGCCAATGACAATATTGTTAGATATAATAGTATTACTGACAGTACTGGTGCCACCAGGGTAAAGAACTAACCCGTTGTCACAGTAGTTGTGCCGAATTAGAATATTGTTAATAGAATTGTTAGCTCCTGTTGTGGGAGTATATCCCACATAAGTGGTGACACTTAATTGATTGCGCTCCACGATTACGTTGCTGGCGTTAATGGCAAGGTAACTCGCTAAGAGATGGCAGCCCGTGATGCGGGAGCCGGCGCTACCTGTGTTGAAAAACACGTTGCTTAGCAAGGCTTCTCGCAAATCCAGCTGTAAACCAGGGTTTTGTGCTAGGAAATACCCTGTACCAATGATGGTCACTACTTTAGTGCAAGTCAGATCTCCGTAAGTAATTGAGGTTGGCTCCAAGTAGATAATGTCGCCGTTGCTAGCAGCGTCGTGGGCAGCTTGCACTGTCGCATAGATGTTGGGGCCAGTTAAGCCTAGATTATTACATCGACGGATGGTCTGGGCATGTGCGGTAGATGCAAAACAGACGACAAGGAAAATCACCGCAAGAACGAGACGAGTAGAACTGTTTCTCATGTACTGAATTTTTAATGAACGTTTGCAGATACTCTGCGCTATACAGAGTCGATATACAAGAAGGCTAGACTGGATCTTAATTGCCTCTACTGCTGCTGATCTGCAATCCTTAGTGTAGGGCCTTAACTAGTTGTGATTCACATTTGAGCCTTGATAGAATGCAGTGGCAAGACTTGGCCTACCAATAATTAGTACTTAAGTAAACTGTAAGCAAGACGGGGGTATTGGCGGATTACTTGTAATTTATGTTCCGCTGTCGAACAAAGTTTTCGACTTCGGGCTCTAATGAAAGGTCTACAACTACTACGTGCTTCGCCTCAGTGCTAGCACTGAATATTATGCGTAGTACAAACCGCGTTAGCCTATTTTGTCTGCCCGTTGCAATAGAGATCATTTGCTTCGTTTAAAGCGATATAGGTAGTCGGATGGATAGAAGAAGACTAAGTTCTTCTATCCATCCGACTACCTATATCGCTTTAAAGTATCTGGCAACTAAACAACTCTTCCACTCCTCTCCCGTGTTTCATTCTAAGGAGGAAGGTTCTAAAGAAGAAACAAGCCCTGCAGAGTAGTCGACTGGTCTCTCCCCTACCCGATTGCCCATAAATCCGCCTAGTCGGTGGTGTAGGCGGGACTTTAGAAGGCGGCGCGGCTATCTCAGGTGTCTTGCAAGCAATCCAAAATCGCCAGCAACCAGTAAAATTTATATGAATTCGTGGTGTCCGAGAAAACACCGGAGAGTTTTGCGATGTCCAGTTTGTCGTTAGCAGGCAGTAGCATAAGTTAATTGTGTAATCAGATAGCCTGAACTTGCTGCAAATACTATCACTATTCGCTGTGAGGTATCGTGGTTCCCTTAAAGATGTCACTTTAATTCAATGCTAAACCCTGTCAGTGTCCGTGATAACGTCAAGAAGAATTCAGGATTGGGCTTATAAGCCAGCAATGCTTTTCTGCCCGGCAGCGAATGTTTGTCGGGTATATTGGCCCGCGCATCGCTTTCACAGATGAAGGCCGGCTCAAAGCACATGCTCTACGATGAGGATGGTGGTTGCTCAGGCCACGCCCTCAGTGGCAAGTAGGCACAGCGCGAGCCATAGTTAATTCAGCAACTAGAACATTGAACCCTTGCCATGGAATACCGAAAACTAATTCGCGATTATATTCCTGCTATAATCACCGCCGCCGGGCGTAGCTGCGAAACGAGAGTGCTGGACCAGCAAGAGTTTCTAGTTGCTCTCCGGGAGAAATTGGTGGAAGAGGCGCAGGAGGTGCGCACCGCTAGGGAAGACCAATTACCCACGGAGTTAGCAGATGTACTGGAAGTGTTTGAGACTTTGCTCGCAGCCCACGGAGTAAGCATGGAAGAAGTACGGCTTTTGCAGGCCGAACGGCGGCGAGACCGGGGCGGGTTTGCCAGTCGTTTGCAATTAATCCGCGTGCAAGAGTAGCGCTTGACAAGTAGCGGTATGCTTACCTTATAACCTACCACTAAAAAGGGGACGCCGCTATGATTTAATTGTTCCTTGAAGTGCGAAAGCTTTTCTGCTTAGACGCTCGTACCCTAGGCGATTAGCAAGAGTTTTGAGTTACTCTATTTCAAGTTGCTTTATACGAGTGTAAATACGCGTTATAAGTGAGGTGGCATCAATCCCATAGTGGAAGCGTCGATGACAATTAGCACACAAAGCAACTGCGTTGTCTATACCGCACTTACTCGGACGAAAGAAAACCTGATTGTGCCGAAAGCGCATGCCCGCTATCAGAAGTTTAGCTCTAAATCCCCGAAGTCTTGGCAAGGACAGTAGCCCGACCCAATGTCTAAGCGACTACCTGCATACATCAAATCCACTCCCTTCTACTTTATCATGCCTTTAACATCTACTACGTTTGCAAAGAGGTATGCTCAACTACGCCAGCGAAGCTTTGAGCGACATATGGATCTGTATCTAACGGTGCGTTTCCTGCAACAAGATTCGCGAACATGGGCTCTTCCGCTCTTAGACTATCAAGACTACGTGTCATCAGTAACTGACTGGGCATACTACCGTCGTACTCACCAAGCTAGGGAATGGATGGAACCGCTAGGTAATAAGTGGACAGTACAGAGTCTGGATAGCGCCATCCGGGCTTGGTGGGTTGATAATGCTGCCGCTGTACCAAATTACCGGGCTGTTCATAAGCAGAAGCACTGCGTATCTCAAGCTGAATTCCACCTTTTATTCAATCCGCCAAGCGCTGAATTGGCTTGCGCGTACTGCCGCATTAAAGAGACGGAGTTGCTAGCCTTGGTGAAAGCCAATCAAATTTTTACAAAGCGGCTCCGAAATCGGGGAATGTCTTTTGAAGTTGATTGTCGCAAGCCTGAACTCGGATATTCACCTGGCAATCTTTGCTTGTGCTGCTATTGGTGCAATAATGCTAAGACGGATGAATTTAGCGATACCGAGTTTGAACCTGTTGCCCACGCGTTGAGTCAAATCTGGAAGCAGCGCTTGACAAAGCAATGAGGGAAATCTCAGCTGTCCGGTTGGAACATCCCTCATTGGCCATTAATCCTGCAGAATATTATCTAAATTCCAAATGGTGTTAGCCGCAACGATAAGACGCTCATGCCGAGCTTGAATGGCTGCCTTATCCCACCGTATAACCTTTTCCTTTGGGATGATGCCCTCCTTACTAGCTAAAAACTCGATGATTTCACGTTGTTGCATTAATAGATTGTCCTTGCCATATGAGTCCAGCTTTTCGGCGAAAGGATGATTGCCAATCCGGCTGTTGTGCGGGCCAGATACCAGCATCAGATTTCCCAGGCTATTGAGCCATCCTCCCGACTGAATTCCCTCCTGGGGAGTCACTTTGTCTACGTAGGCCCCGTACCCATTGACCTCGGGTTCACCGTTGGTAGGAGTCTGTGGAGCTATATGTTCGATACTTTCATTGCTAATCAAGTCCTGGTAGGACACCAAGGTAGGTTTGGGGTGATGCTTGTTGCTGATATGAAGCTCATACTTCCACAGCAAGTAGTTATCGACCCGGTTCTGGTAAAAGTCTGATTCCAAGCACTGCTGCATGGCTTCATCACTCCAGTACCACCACCACCCGCTGGCCTTTAGATCGCTCACTAACTGGGCAATTTTAGGACGTAGACTCTCAGCCGTGATTGGTTGCACCAGGAGCTGATTCAATCGGGATTGAATATCAGCCCGTCCCCCCGGAGTAGGGAACGAAAAGTGATATTTTCAAGAAATCGAAGTAAGCATTCGATATCCCTATCCGAGGGACGAGCCCGGTAAGCCTTAAGCAGAATTGGGTAGGCCAGAGCCATATTGTTTAGGTTGCGCAAATCCTCGGCGTACTGGTACGGATTCCTCTCAAAGCTGTAGACAAAGGCAAAAGCCTGAGCCAACCCGGAAACAAAGTCTTTAATCCACCCTACTTTGTTAGGCGAGTCTATTTTCTTAAGGTGCTCCTTAACTCCCGCCACCACTTTGGGGCTATCATAACCCTTACCACTGATTGCTCGCCAATAGTAAGTTAAGACGTTGTCCTCAGATGATTTAACCTGAACCATCTTAGTGTAAATCTTGGAAAACTCCCGCTCTACATATTGAATGTCGGAATTGATTTGTATGCTGTGAGCGTTGGACAGTAGCAGTTGAAGCATGAAATACGATTTCAAAAGCTCCAAATCTGACAATCGTTTGCCCCGGTCATTTTGGAAAGCGAAAATCTGGGCGGCTTCCACCTTATTGTTTACAATAAGGTGCGTGGTGGATGCCTCTGCCACTAAAGTGCCCCACTTTACTAACTCGTCACTGGAGCGCTCGGGAGCAGAGAATGCTTTATCAAATTGAAGCCTGGCTTTACGGATACGCTCCTTTGATTTGGTGTCAATCTCCTGGGTATGGCAGTCTGTTCGCTCAACGATCTCATCAACGAAGAAGTTGTTGTCATTGTCCACTGTCTGCAACCTCTGGCGACTGTTGTGAGGTGCTTTCATGTATGTATCACGTATCTGCATCAGATCCCACTTAACAGCTTCTCCCTTGGCTGCACGTCTTTCTAACTCTGCCACTAAGGAGCTGAAAAAGATGATGCATGTAGTGAGGCGCTGTTGCCCGTCGATAACGAACAAGGTGGACTCATCCTTTCTTTCAAATAGGTAATGGCCTAGATAGTAGCTACCAGTGGAATCGGTTAAGTCAGTTAAGAACTGAGTTATCTCGGTTTCTCCCCACGAATAAGCACGCTGATAAGAAGGGATTTCGAAGGCGTGCTCTACATTTTGAAATAGGGACGCAAATTTCTCGGATTTCGTAGTATTCATCTAATGGTGTGACTATGTCTTACTGACACTGGTGAGGTAGCACGAAGGCGTTATCTTGTTACTATGCAATTATAATAAAACTCTAGTCATTATATAATATTTCCTATAAGATATGACTAAAGTTGGAAACCGTTTGGTTAATGGATTACTTTTGTCAGCCCCTAATGAGGAACGATAAGTAAACCTTATCAGTCCTTACGACTTGGTGAGAGGAGCCACAAAGAACCTTTGGCAGCCAGCTAGCTAATCCTCTACTGAGGGCTTACGTCGTGGACCAGCATAGTCCCTAGTCGCTTTACGAGTTAGCAACCCGTGGTCCTACGCTGTGTATTGCTTATCTCGACGTTGTTTGATCATACTCTTGTGTTGCTACTCGTAGCGTAAAAGCAAACAGGACTTAACTGTGTCGTTATTTTTGTCTACTTTTATAACGCTGTCTACACAAAGTAGACAGCGTTATAAAAGTAGACAGTGCAATTCTTATCTGGTGATGGATCCATTGTTCGCGCAAGTTAAAGCTGCCCTAAGGGCTATGTTAGGCCAGCACTTGCCGGTCCGGATCACGGCACCCGCCAGGAAAGAAGCGGTTCTTACGCTGGGCCAGCGATCAGCATTCGCGATAGAAGCAAAACCGAATGTCTTAAAAAACCTCACGGGTCTGCTGGCCCGGCGGCCTACCCCCGCCAAACTGCCAAGAGTTTTGCTTACTCCCTACGTGAGCGAAGAAGTAGGCCGGCAGCTCCGGGACCAGAACGTATGCTATGCGGATGCGGCGGGCAACGCCTGGCTGCACCACCCGGGTGCCGAGCTCTACATTCTGGTAGAAGGCCGGCCCCGGCTTACCCAGCCGAAACCAGTGACCATTGTGGCCGCCGGCCGCGCCTTTCGCAAAAGCGGGCTGCGCGTGCTCTTCCAGCTGCTCAACGAGCCGGATCTGGTTCGGCAGCCGTACCGCACGATTGGGGAGCGCACTACCACCCCCGTGGCCACGATCGGCTTAATCATAATCGACTTAGTCCGGCAAGGCTACCTGGTGAATGAAGCACCCCGGCAGCTGCGGCGGCGGGAAGAGCTGATCCGCCGTTGGGTGGAAGGCTACGGGGACACGCTCCGTCCCCGGCTACCCACGGTCCGCTACCGCTGGGTGCACGCGCAGGTCGCCGCCGGGGGGTGGCAGCACTTGCCCCTAGGTGCTGCCACCCGGTGGGGGGGGAGCCAGCCGCTCATCTACTGCTGGCAGGGTATCTGCAACCGGAATTCTTTACGCTTTACAGTTTGGCTACCCGGCCGGCGCTCATGCGGCAGTTGGGGCTAGTGCCTGACCCCACAGGTAACGTTGAAGTACGGGTGCCCTTCACTCAGACTCTACCCGCGGCTCCTGCGGCCCCTAACTGCGTCCCCCCGCTACTGGTGTATGCCGACCTAATCCTAAGCGGGGATGCCCGCAACCACGAAGTAGCCGACCAGTTTTATGCTCGATATCTCCAGCATCCCGCCTGAGCGCCGTTATCCCGCCGGGCTCGACTTGGTCCTGCCCGCGCTCACCCGGGGTTTACAGCACCTGGGCTTGAATTTCTTTTTAGTGGGGGCCGTCGCCCGCGACCTGTGGCTGGATACAACCCTGGCAGCAACTCCCCGGCGGCGGACGCTTGACGTAGACTTGGCCGTCTTAGTCGCGCACGAAACGGAGTACCAGCACTTGCGCTCCTGGCTGGCAACGCACGAGCAATTCCACGCGCCCGCTAGCAGTGCGTTTTGCTTGATTCACGAGCCGACTGGCGTCCAAGTGGATTTGATGCCCTTCGGAGGGATTGCGGATGCGGAAGGCCGCGTGCACATAGCGGGTAGCGGCTTAACCAGCATTTCCGTAGTGGGCCTCGCCGAAGTGCTGACCCGCGCTACCCCCGTACGGGTCACCGACCAGATCACCTGGCAGGCGGTGACCCTGCCCGGCTTGGTCGGGTTGAAGCTGCTGGCTTGGGATGACCGTCCGGAGCAACGCGGCAAGGACGGCACCGACCTGCGGCTAATTCTGCAGCACTACCACGCGCTCATTACCGACGTTATTTTCACTCGCCACTACGAGCTGCTGGAAACTCTTGCCGTTAACACCGGTTACGACCTTATGTGCTTGGCCGGTATCCAAGTGCTTGGCCAGGAGCTCGGGGCCTTGGTTAGCCCCTCCCCGCCCCTGCACGAACGCCTGCTAAGGATTCTAACCACTCAGATTCAGCTTAACACCGCCAGCCAGCTAGCCCAGGCCATGGCCCAGTCTATCAGCCCCGCCGACCGCACCACGCCCAGTGTCAGCCAAGCTAGGCAGTGGCTTAGCTTCCTGCTAACTGGCTTGCAAAGTTCACTTACCGGGTACCCTACTACCTCTAAAAACTAATACATAAAACATCATGCTAACTAATAACACAGTATTATTAAGTAACACAGTACTACTAAATAACACAGTATTACTGAGTAACACAGTATTATTCAGTAGTACATTGCCTTGCCTAACCAGTGCAGCAGATTAAATTCAGCACTTGAAAGTGTCAGAAGGCAAATAATCTTTTCAGTCTTCTCGCTGCAGTACCCATCGGCCCTGCTGCTTACGCACCACCATCACGTTCCCGAGCGCGTACTGATTGTAATCCACATCGTAGAAAAAGAAGCCGGTATCCCAAGCCTCATTCAAACACACGCGCGAAAGCAGCAGCCCCAGCTGCTGGCCCCAACTACCCAGTGGGTCCGGGTATTGATGGCAGAACTCGTACCGCCAGTGAAGCCTATAGCCTCCTACGGGCGGATCAATAGAGGGCGCGAACTCCCGCTCAACGAGGTGGGTAGTAAACGGTTCCTGCAGGAGCTTCTGCAGCGTATGAGTGCGCGTAGGTAGACTCGGCTGATCCAACAAAAACTCATATTCGGCCCGGCACTCGGCCAAAGAGCGCAATCGAGGCGCCAGGTTCAGCACTCCGGACGGCGTAAACTCCTTGGGGTGGGCCTGGGCGTACGCCGCGTAGTATGCCCGCTCTTCCGTGGCGGACAGCTCTTGCGCTGGCGGCGGAATCACGGGCGTTCCGTCGTCCGCGTATTGGGCACGCAAACGGCCCACGTACTCCTGCCAGAGCAGCTCAGCCAGCACATCATGAAAGACTTGGTCTTCTTCCATGCAATAGTCCGGCGTATAGGCTTGCCAGCCCGTTTTACTGCGGCTGCTCAACACTACCTCCTCGGTCAAGCTGGCCACGAGCTCTGCTAACCGCTTGTGCACGTCCGCATTGTAGCCGTAGCCGGAGGCAAGCAATATCTTGTGTAGCTCCGTGCGTACCGCCTCGGCCCGCTGCATGTCGCCACCCACCTGCGTACGTTCCCAAGGCAAAGGCTCGGCATCCAGCAGCGTCTGCGCCCACAACGAGAGATCGTCCTTCTGCTGGTTGCGGTCGATCATCGCCACGAGCTTGCGCTGCGCCTGCAGGTAGTGATCCAGCAAGGACTTAAGCAGCAGACCTTGACTTCTCTGGTCTTCCTCGCTAGTCAGCCCGTGCTGCTGCGCCAGAGCGTAGCATAGCCGTAAGCCCTGCCGTAGCCCTTCCAGAGCGTGCCAGGTAGCGCTCCAGAGTTGATTGCGCACCCTTCCCTGCAAATACCACTCTCCGGCTGCCTCGCTGAAGGCCTCGGCCACCAGGCGCACCGAGCATACGTAGGCGACATACCCCCACACCATATTCTTTTCCAGGGGCTGGCTGGGCGAGAGGGAGTGCCAGCTGTAGCAGTACTGCTGGGCTTCCACCCGCGACAGCCACGCTTCCGCCAATCCGGGGTCCCGCAAAATCGGCAGCAGCTGCAGAGCCACGACGCTCTCCTGAGCAAAACGGATAGAAGCGTGCGGATGACCCTGGGTTTCCGCTTGCAGCGCCAGATAGTCCAGGCCATCCATAATGGCGGCCAGCCACGCTCCCCGCGGCGCGGGCGGGTCCGCGGCCCCTGGGGGCAGCTGGTCCAGCGTAGCTTTCAGTAAGTGCAAACTCCTCATCTGCTCGTATAGGCCCGTTAAGCGGTCGGGCGCCGCATAGGCTTCTCCCAACAAGCTCAGCAGCAAATTTAAAGGCCACGCCTGACCGGCCAGCCGGGCGCGCAGCTTGCGCTGACTTCGCTCACTTCCGAGCAGCCGCGGGATCAGGCCGCTCCAGGACGATTCGTGCAGCTCGCCGCGAACCAGAGCCCCGAACAACTGGGCCAGTTCGCGGGCGGGCTCGCAAGCCGCTACCTGCGTCAGCCACTGGGTTAAGTCTAGCTGCCCGGCAAACAGCACAACGCTGGCTAGCACCAGCTCCTCGTCGGTAGGCGCCGCAACGGGAACCGCCGGGTCGGCAAATCCCAGTCGCGCCGTCGCCATACCGGGCGACTCACCGTCTTCAAATACCAAGCGTGCGCCGTACGCCTGCAGCATGCGCCCTAGGTCGTAGCCCACCGGCCGGGGCTTGGTTACCCGGGGCACGGGCGGGGGTAGCAGCAAAGCCAGTACCTGCTCGGTGAAACCGGGGTAGCGCGGCTCCAGCACCTGGTACGCCTTGCGGCCGTAGCCCGCGAGCAGGGCCCGCAGCAGCTCGCCCTCGTACTCGCTGAACTGGTGGGCCGCCTTCTCCGGGGTTATATCTTCCGTTACCATCTGCCCGCTTTCTGGCTCGCGGAGCCCCCATTTGCCCAAGGGCATGGTCAAGCCCACTACGGAAATAAAGCCCGGGGCCAGGAGCTTACCTTCTGCGTTGAGACAAGCCAGCAGTTCCCCTGCTGGTACACAAAGTCGAAAACGGCGGCAAGATCTAATTCCCCCAGCCGCACGGGAATGGGCTCCGCAGGCATAACATCGGCTAGTATTGATTATCAGGAAGATAAAAACTTATGATGTAAACCAAGTAATTATATATAAAAAGTTGAATACTATGTCTTCGGCGTGACTCCAACTTGTAACCGTAGGATCAACTGCCTTGCTGTAAGCCCTGGCCACTGGCGGCGTACGTCGGGAGTATTTCTTAAAGTAAAAGAACTCGGTTAGTTGAATATAGCTTGAGTAAGCAGCAGGTTATCGAGTAGTATCCTCTTTTCCTGACCCGATTTCTTAAGTGATTTGCGAACTTGCTTGTATTTCAACTAAAGCCTGTGTCCCCGGCTTTTATGCTGCGTGCGCGCTAACGTCTGCTCCTGCGAAAGATCTTGTAGCCCAAGAGCTTGGCGCTGGGTCCGGTGCGTATCGCTCTCCTGCAGCTCGTACCCGGGCTGCTTGGCCGCCCAATCCAGCAGCAAGCTGATCTCCTTCACCTCCTTCCAGGGCAGCTGCAGACTGTAGCCTATCGCCACCTCGCTCATTGGATTTCCTTGAGTATCGACAAAATGCCGTACCGTGGTAGTAGCTCCTTGACGGCTGAGCGCCCGCTGTAGTAGCTCGGCGCGGCCGGCGGCAGGCATCACTTTACTTAGCTCCGTCACCCGCACCACCAGCTTTCGTTCCGCTTCCCGCCTGGCAGCGTACTCCATTAAGCTCATCGCCACTTTTTCGGGTTGATAGTACGCTTTTGCATCGAAGCCGATAGTGAAGGGGGGCGAGTGGCCGCTCTTGCGGCGCGGGCAAATTCCAGCAGCAGCGGCTGCAGCAGATCCGGCAACACCTTGTTCTGGTCCTGCAAGTATTCCAGCATCTGTGCCGCTTCCTTGGCTTGCGCGTTTTTGTAGCCGAGGAAGTTGCCCTTCGCCAGCTTTTCCAGTTCCGCCTGCCGGCCGTAGCTAAGCGCCCACTGGGCGGCGTGGTAGGCCCGCGCGGCAAGCTGCCGTTCCAGCTCGGCCCGCAGAGCTGCCAGCTGCGGATCGTTGGTGATCGCCTTTAGTACCTGCTCCACTCCCGCTTCGGTCGGCTGCGCTTTCAGGTAGCGGCTGTACGAATCCACCAGCTTGTTGTAGGCTTGGATCGGCGCGTTCAACTGGGCGAGTTTCACTGTATAAGCTTGGTAGGCCGCTTGCCACTTACGCTCTGCCGCTGGCAGTTCCGGTCCTTTTGGCGCCTGTCCCGGCGCGGCCACCGGCTGCTGCGCCGCTGGATGGGGCGTCGCGTTCAACTCAGCTTTTTCCGCTTGCCGGGCGGCTAGCTCCTGCGTTGCCTGCTGCGCGGCCCGATTCGCCAGCACTTGTTTGGTAATTCCCGTGATGCTGAAGGAGCGGTGGATCGCGGACCCCTTAAACGTCTGCCCGTCTTTGGCGAAGCTGATCCCGGCCGGCTGCTTTTCCTTGGACATGTAGATCTTGAAGTCCACCCCGTGTTTTCGGAGCCCCTCAGAGAACAGCTTGCTGTCCGTCGCCGTCGCCAGTACCGTTCGCAGTGCTTCCCTGATCTCGTGCCGGGTCTTGTCCACTCCGCGTAGCTGCGCGGGGTGCTGCTTCTCGGGTCGCAGCCCCTTCGGCGGCGTCAGCCCGTGCTCGCGAATCAACTCGATTAACACCTTCTTCGAGCGAAAGAAGTTCTGCCCGTCGGCTATGGTCTTGCCGTCGTTGCCCACCCGGTTAACGATGATGTGCAGATGCTGATTGTCGGGCTGATCGTGGTGGCGGACAATCACGTACTGCGTCTGGTCTAGTCCCATCTTCAACACGTAGTCTTCGGCCACCACCCGCATCTTCGCGCTGTCCAGCTGCGGCGCGTCGTCCGGGTTGAAGCTCAAGCTCGTGTGCCACACCGCCAACTTGAGGTTGGGGTTCAGCTGCCGCCCCCGGTTGAAGTCCCGCTGCATGTGCACCGCACTATCCGCGCGCACGCCCACCGCCGCTAGCACCTCGGCCTGCTTGTCGCTGGGCAAGTCCCGGCGCCCCGCGAACTGGTAGCGCACAAGGCCCGCAAAGCTGCGCCCGATCGTGGTCCGGCTGATCATACCCGCTCCCCAAAATAGTCCAACAGCTTACTCACCGCCGCAACTTGCCGCCCGACCTCCTCCCCTACCGCGCTAAACCCTTCCAACTGCGCTTTACGCGCCAGGTGCTGCAAGGTATTGGCCAGCCCTGCCAACTGCCGCAAGTACCCGTCCTGCTCCACCGAGAGCTGCAGCACCGGCCGCCTGCGCCGCCCTACCCCCGCTTCCACCAGGGGCCGCAGGTACTGCGAGAGCGGCTGCCGCACCTCGGCGGCCCCCTGCCGGAGCTCCTCGTACCGCCCCGCCGACACGTGCGTGGTCACGCTCTTTAGCTTCTCTTCCGGGGCCTTGCTCGGGCGGCCCCCGCGGCTTTACCCGTGCGCTTCACCTTCACTTGCTCAGCGGAATCAGGAGTCGGCGTTGCCATAAGCGTGGTAATTAACGGGCCTTTTTGCGACGAAAGGAGTGAAAAGCAAGACGTTTGGCGCTTGCCAAACCTATCTTGCTCTATATTTCCATAGAACAATATACGCAGAACGAGTGGAACCGCGCCTACCACCCGGCACTTTTCGTTGGGGTAACGCGTATCCGGTTGCTCGGTCTGGCCTAGCCCCGCTTTTTGGGTTGTAAGGCTTGCTTTCAAACCCGGCCCCTCCCCTACTTGCTTGGGTGCGGATTTCATCCTGCCCCGGCCGGCTCCCAACCTCTCCGACGACCTGTTTAGGGTATCCCGATAGCAGATTTGCTTGGCGGCGTTAAACCCGGGTTTAGGTGCAGGTGGGGCTTTCCTGCTCCCGCTGCTTGTTTACCGGGCAAGCTAGGTTTGCATGTACCGACGACTTTAAAGTTAAAGCCTACCCCAACTCCCACGCTGCCCCGCTGCCGATTAAGTGCGTCGAGTCCGCATTCCCTTAGCGGGTGCCCCAAGGGAAGCAAATGAAAATGCAAAAGGGCAAGGTATGCTGGTCGCGTACCTTGCCCGTTATTACTGCTAGCTTAGGACCCGTCTCCTGCGGATCTACTTCGGTATTCCCCGGCGTATCCGCTGCTTGCGCGTTTCCTCCTGCTGGCGGATGTGGGCGGGGCGGGCCTCTATTGTGGAGCCCTCAAAGAGCCGCTCCAGCGCATCGTGCAGGGCCTGCTTTTGGGTGTACTCGTACTGCCCGGACATGCGCTTGGTGTGCACGTAATCCTTGAGCTTATCCAGGTACTGCTGCCCAATAATAAAGGTTTGCCGAACGTCAACCTCTTCTGGTGTTACCTCGGTAACACCAATAACAGGAGTAACTAACTTTCTTTTGGTGTTACTGGTGTTGGTGGTGTTACTGGTATTACTCTCTACAGTTTTATCTATGATGTTACTGGTGTTACCTGGGTGCGGTTCCGGCGTTGATTCCTTGGGTGTCGGTTCCGGCAAAAGGTCTTGCTCCAGAAAGTCCAGGATGTCTTTTTCCGAAGTGCGCTTTGGGACTTCTGGCTTGGGAGCAAGAGTTTTAAAAGACTTAGCCATGCGGTTCGAGAATTAACGGGTTAGAATTTCCTGCACCAGACTCTGGTAGTCCGCGGCGCCGGCACTAGCGGGGGCGTAGCTGAAGATATCCTGCCCTAAGTGCGGGGCTTCCCCGAGGGCGATGGTTTCGCGGATGGTGCTCGTGAGCACCAGTTCGGGATACTTGTCCCGCACCACTTCGGCGGTTTCCCGGCGCAAAACCTTGCGTGAATCAAAGCGGGTAAAAAAGATGCCGCCCACGGCCAGGGTCGGGTTCAGGCGCCGCTTCACCCGGGCTACCATCTCCAGTACCTTCTCGAGCCCTTCCGTAGCGTAGAGTTGCGCTTCCAAAGGAATGTAGAGGGCATCAGCGCACGCGTAGGCGTTGAGCGTAATCAGCCCGAGGGCGGGGGGGCAGTCCAGCAGGATGTAGTCGCAACGTTCCCGCAAGGGCTCCAGCAAATCCTTCAGCAGGAACTCGCGATCCAGCTCGTCGCCCTTCACTTTTTCAAAGCTCGACAAAGCCGGGGAGCCGGCGATCAAGGCCAGCCTTTCCTGAATAGGGTAGGCCTTTACCTTGTACTCGTGCAACAAGGCTCCGTAGACGTTAAACTCAGCGTCCATCAGCCCTAAGCCCCGGGTAAGATTGATCTGCGGGTCTAAATCGACCAGCAGCACCCGCTGGCCGGCGCGGGCCAGGCCGGCGCCAATGTTTGCCGTGGAGGTAGTTTTTCCTACTCCGCCTTTCTGATTGGTGAATGCGATGATCTTGCTCATGCACAATAATAAAACAAATGATTGATGTTACCAAGGTAATACCTCCAACACCGTGTTATATGTATTACACCTGTTACACTTGTTACACTTGTTATTAGTGTTATGATTGTTATATGTGTTATTAGTGTTACTAATATTATTCATGTTACTTAATAGGTAAAAGATTTTGTTCAGCCGGCTGCAAGGAAGGGGCTGTAGGGTTAGCTGGGTCGACAGGATCGAGTAGGTCGGTAGCGTGCGAGCTCAGCGTCAGGCCCGAGCGTTGGTAGACCAAGGTCCCGGCTCGCGTAGTGGCATTACTGGCTGTCAGCGGAGCATGCTCTCGTTTTATTCCAACGTGCCGGGATCAGTCAGTTTAGCCGTCAGCGGCGCGAGGGGTTAGACTGGTAGGAAGGTGGTTTAAATTAGCTCCGGCCGGTTTAACCAGACTTCGCTCACTCAGCCCGGATTCGATCAATAGTAAAATTCAACACCAAGACCCGCACGCACGTATTATGTACGTATGTCTGTCAGACAAATGATACGATCCAACAAGGCGTTTTCTTACGCCGGGCCGGACGTCCTACCCAATAAGAGTTGCCGCCCTCTTTCCTGCCTCGCTTACCTCGGGGGTTACGCGGTAAGGTCGCAGCAATAAATTTCATCATCTTCAGGATGAACTCAGGGCTCGGCCCCCGCTCGTATTCCCGAGGGCTTTTAAGGCAAGAACAACACAGTAATCATCCTGCCCAATCGTGGCAATCTGCCCGGAAGGCCAGGGTTTAGAAAGCCGCCGCGTGGTAGTCGGTTTCCGCTAGCACACGCTTCTCTTCGCTCAGCAGATAGTAACGATCCGTCACGAGGTTGGTGGGAAAGCAGCCCTTACCTTCCGGCTATTCTACGCGCAACCCCTCGAGCAGCGCGGCCAAAACGGCTCCCGTCACCAAGTGCTTCCTCTCTATCAGCAAACAAAATCAGGCGTTTACACTCTCTCCAGCGAGAAAAGAAGCTAGTGTAAGGGGCAGCCTTACTTCAAACAAAAGCTTTAGAGGACGAGGTAACCACAAAATGCTTTACTTTGCACTACAAAGTTCTTTCAATATCAATACTTGGTACTTATGTTCTCGCTTCTCCTAACGGTACTCCCTTTCAGCTTCCTCTTCCTGTACGGGCGCTGGCTCTACCACAACCGCCAGGATATAAACTCCTCCCTCGTTCCAATCTGGCTTTCCGCTCTCGGTCTCCTGCTGGCGGCCCTTTATCAAAGCCAGGTGTTCAGCCAAGCCCTACTCGAGCAGTACAGCCTGGAAGTAAGCTGGTTGAGTGGCCTCCCGCCTTATGCATCCAAACTGGCAGATGAGGGCATGCCGCTGCTGGTGCTGGGATCCATTGGCGGGTTTGTTTTCCTGATCTTTTTTGGGCCCCGGGACAGGGTCCAGACGCAGGCCAAACACTTTCTGCTGCTGCTCCTGTTTCTATATCCCTTCCTGGCTCTGCTTGCTTTAAGCGAAGTCGGCGCCACGCGACCCACTATTGGCTATACTCAGCCGCTCCCGGGAGCGGGAACCCGAATGCCAACGCGCAGAGATCCTCCGCCGGCAAGGGCAGGCAGTGAACGCGCTGTCCCGCTTCCTCGGCAAGGACCAATTTAGCTTGGAGCCTCCCGGACTTGTTTTCTACCGTCTTAACCTGTCGCTCGCCCCCAGCGCGCGCCCACTGAACTCCTGCGGCACGTCTGGGCGGCCCTCGAACGCTAATAGCAGCCCGATCAGGTTTATAAAGAGGGAGGTATTCGGTAGCCTGGAAACCGCCGGCCAGCAGCACCTCCACCTGTCTGTTAACCCCAACCAGGGCGAGGCCTGCCTCTTGGCAGGGCGCGGCCACTGAACTTGTTTGCTCGCCGCCCGGCCGCACCCCTACGCTTAGCAGTAAAAAGAGCGATTAGTGCAGTGGGGGAGGGGCTACTGGCGGTAAAAATGGTCTTTGACGATGGCGTAGCGGCCACCGCTCGTCGCCGGCAAGCGTACTTCGAGCGTGAGCGAATCAGCTGTCAGCTGACTGATGGTGCGCGCTCCTACCAGCGCTTGGTCATCCGGGGAAAGGTGATCGAGAGCTGATCGCCTTGACGCGTGTAGGGCAAGGAAGCCCGGAAGTAGTTGGAGGAGTTAATAAAATTTTCGATTGTAGTCCTTAAGAACTGCATCGATTCGACGGGCAACCAGGAGCCCTTTACGATCGATTGGCCGGTAAGCCTGCCCGTTGCGTCGTAATAGTCGAGCACGGCGTAAGACAGGTTCCACTGGGTCCCGACAAGCGCGGCGTAAGGGTCGGGCTTGGGTTCGTCTTTCTTACAGCTGCCCAGCAGCAACGCCGAATTCAGTAGCAACAGCAGCAGCAGGCGGGGCATAATTGGGGCATAAGTTAGAGATTATGTGAAACCAGAACTCGGGGGTGACAAAGCAGGGCAACCAATGCCGCGGCCCCTTTACGGAGCAGTTAAAACCAGTCGTCCCATATGCTTTGCGGCGCCTTGCGCTTGTTCAGCAGGCTGGTCAGTTTTAAACCATCCTCGGCTTGGATCCCCGCTAAATCGTAAAAGGCGCCGCCGACAATCCCGGGCACGCAGCGCCCGGCCAGGCGCCCCCTCCCATCAGCCAACCAGCTGAAATGGGTGAGTTGCAAAGCCGCAAAAAGCGCGGCTTCGCGGCGGTTGAGCACAACTTCGTGCGGCCCGTAGTAGCGGTCGGCGGGTCGGTCGTAGCGGAAATACAGAAAGAAGCGATAGTGCTGGTCGACCGCTACCTGCAGGCAGGTATAGGGCGAGTCGGTAAAGCGCTGATGAAAGGAGAGGGGGTCGAGAAAACGGCCCGGGAAGTGATGCGCATATCATCCGAGTTGAAGAGCAGTTCGGCCGGGCTTACTCCCCCGCTTTGTTTGGAACTCCATTCGTACCTACTAATTATAGTAAGGAAGTAAGTAAGGTGGTAGTATAAGTGGCTACGTTCAGCCTTCAGCCCCGGAATGAACCGGGGCTAGCAGGCCGAAGGCCTTCCCGGAAAGGAAGACTTCTGCCTGCCGCAACAAGCAGCGCGGGCAGAAGTCTGTCGTAGTTGCCTCCCTTTCTGCGACCAATGATCTAAGAGGAGAGAGGCCCTTGCAGTCTTGGATGCTCGGGCTAGGGTGCCCCCTCCAGCTGCCGCTGCATGTCCTGGCCGAACGTCCACAACTCGGCTATCGGCACCACGCCCCGCTGGTCCTTGGCGATATTCTTGCCTTCTTGGGTGAACAGAAACGGGTAGCAGGCGAGCCCCTGCGTGCCCGTCAGCTGGCGGATTTCCTGCTCCCAGCCTTTCCAGCGCCGCTTCCGGTAGTAGGCTTGCAGATCGCCCGAAAAGCAAAAGCGCAGAAAGTCGGAGTAGGTTTTATGAGTCGGCTCCCAGCGCAACGACTCGGGGGCACAGTAAAACACTTGCCCGAGCGATTCAACCCCGAAGGCGCCCCCATTCACGGCGTAGAAGCCGCCCAGCACATCGTCGGCAACCAGCAGCAGCCCGGCGGGCTTGCCCTGATTCCAGCCCATCAGCGTGCGGTTGAGCGCGGGACTGCCCGAACCCAGAATCCGCAGCCACCCGCCGTCCACCAGCAGCCCCCGGTTTCGTAGATGATGGCGCCCATCGGTGAACGCGTGCTGACCTGCGCCGCCAGTAAAGTGCTGTCGGCCCGCGCCGGGGTTTTGGGCAACACCTGCACCTTGTTTTTGGCTTCCCGGAGCCAGTGCGATACCACGTCCCAGCCGGGCTCTTGGCGATCAATCAGCTCTGTTAAGGAACGCGGCGCAGGGGCTTGGGCGAGTAGGCGGGGGCCGCTACCAAGCAGCACAGCTAAACTTAGCCACCAGCCCGGGATAAAAGAAGGAATACGCACCACAAATATGCAGATAGAAGTAAGAAATCAACGGGCTCAAACAAGGAAGCGGGTTAGTTAAAGAGACCCTAGGCTAAAGCAGGTAATGCCGCAGATCAGCTTTAAATGAGGGGTAAGGCACCCGGGAGTCCTCCACCGGTCTGCGTCAGGAATTCCCCGTGATGCCAGGGCTTTCCGCGGGTAACTAAAGTACGGGGGACGGTTTGCGGAAGCTTACCCGGACCCTGCCTTTGTGCATGCGACGCTTGCACAAACACCCTGGTATCACCACCTCGCTCTCCTGGCAAAGGTACCGGAAGAAACGCATAGGCTGCGGGCCGCAGGGCAACGCGCTAACCCTTGACGGGGCCGCGCAACTAAAACGTGATGTCGAACTCGCCGTTGGTGACGGCCGCCGTCGGCGCGGGGGTCCCGACGAGCGCCCCCGTAGCCCAGGTGGTGTTGAACGCGAAGGTGCCGGCGGCCAGGCCCCGCTCGGCGTCGTAGCGCGTGAGCTGGACCGTACCGGTAGGGGCGGCCGCGTACGGCGAGCGGTAATGCCAAAAAATGACCGGGTCGTTGGTGGGGTACACGATCGATTCACCAAACGCCGTTACCCGCCCCGGTCCCCCCAGTGGGTAGGTGCCCACCCCGGCAAACAGCGGCCCCTGCTCCGTTTGCTCGGGCAGCACCAGAAAGATCTCCTTCACGTCGGCAGTCGAGCTGAATTCCTCGCTCCGGCCCCATAAGTTGAAGTACTTGCCCTCGCCGTACACCTTGATGAAGGCCCGGGCCGTGTACGACTTGCCGTTAAGCGTCCAGCGCAGGGTGCCCCGCCCGATGCGGTCGTGGGTGATAAGCGGCACGGCGGGCGTAACCGTCGTGCCGGCGGCGGCGGTGACCGCCACCTGCTGCGGAAACAACTGCGTCGCGCCGCTCGGGGCCGCGGTGGTAAACTTCAACTGGTAAGTGCCCGGCGGAACGGCCAAGGAGAAGGTGCCGGTGGCGAAGTCCACCGTGGCGGGGTATTCGGTACCGCCCCCGGCGGCCACCACCCCCACCAAGCGGCCCACCGTGGCCACCGGGGCCATCTGCCCCGTGATGCTAGCCATGGGCACGGGCACATCACGCGAACAGCCCGCCAACCCGCATACAAGCAGCAAGGGCGTCGACCGCTTAGCCCACCGGAGTAACGTTACCAACATTGATAAGTAGGATATTTCACTGAAAAGACCAAGGCAAAAACACTTGGCATAGCCGGACAGCAGTTTAATTTTCACGAATGTAGTTCTGGCCCGTGATAGCACCAAAATACTAGAATCTATTCGAAAAAATAATATTTAAAACCCGCCCTTATTTCCGCAGGATTGGCAGCGCAAGGAGCACACCAGGTAACTTTTCAAGAAATCGGAGGAGAGCCGCAGGCAGAGTCTCCCAGCTTTTGTCTATTCTCTCTGCTTTTGCTATTTAGGCAAACCTAAACTTTCTTCGTAAGACCAGGCTACGATAGCACGTTTGCATTTTCCTCGAAGAAGACAGGAAGTTGGGGATTTCAACTTGCGAACAGAGTTGCTGCTTGGTTTGCCAGAACACCCGCTGTGGATTTCATTTCCTTTCTTTAGGCTCTTATCTGCAAGACGAGCGGGCCCTGGACAAGTTGAAAAAGCGGCGGGCCGGTAGGCCTCACGTCATATTCCAGATTGTCGGAATAAGTCATTCGTTTCGTGTGCGCGGGGCATGACCCGCGCCAGTTAGTCTTTCGCGGAAACAGCGCCCCTCCGGGTAGCCGTCGCGGGGTCAGGGGTCACTGGAGCTGCAGGGGCACGGATTTGCTGCGGCCATGCGCGTCGCGCAGGCGGGCGGTGTACCAGCCGGCGGGCAGTTGCGCCACGTCCACACTGCCCGCCGCGGCCTCGAGCGTGTGCGTGGCCACGGCTTGTCCTAGGGCGTTAAGCAAGGTCAGCTGCAGCGGGAAAGCGGCCCCCGAAGCTTGCAGGTGCAGCCGGCCCTGGGCGGGGTTGGGGTAGAGGTTGACCTGCGTTAGCGTGGCCGCGCGGGTGGCCAGTACGGTTGTGTTCCAGAACACCTTCACTCTGCCCCCGTCGATGACGGCAATGTCGGGGTGGCCGTCCTGGTTGAAGTCGGCTACTTCCATGGCGGTGCGATTGCCGGTGCCAATGGGCAACACCAACGGGGTGGCCTCGAACTGCCCGTTGCCCAGGTTACGCTGGACGACGACCACCGAATTCTGCGGCGCCGCGTTACTGATGCACAGGCCCGCCAGGTCCGGGCGACCATCCTGGTCGAAATCTGCTATCCGCGGCAGGGAAACCGGACGGGAAACTGAGCCTGAAAAAGGCACGGCTTGCGGATTCGCGAAGAGGCCGTTGGCGGCTTGGTAGGTTACGCGAAAGCCGTTGCTGGCCGCTTCGATCAAATCAGGCAATGCGTCGGCGTCGAGCTGGGCCAGCATAAACGCGTTGCCGTTATCGGGCAGGTCCGGCGCTGGCGCCAGCCCGGTGGGCGTATTAAGAAATACGTTGTGGTGGGCACCCGTCGGACAGGGCCGGCGCCCCGGGATACAGACGGCCGTGGTAATCAAATCCAGGAAGCCGTCGGCGTTGACGTCATACGCCAGGGTTTGATTCAAGCCGTCTCCGCCGCCGAGGTAAGGGGCGGCGGCGCCCGTTAACTGACCGGTGGTTGCGGTGCTAACGGAGGAATTAAACAAAGTCATCACCGGACCAAGTCCGGCCCCAAGGGAGCCAAAAGGGGCTACTATATCGGCCAGACCATCCCGGTTGAAATCAGCGGCGAGGAATTCCCAGCTGACAGGAGAGTTGTGTACGTTTAGGGTAACGACCCCGGAGAAAGTACCGTTGCCGGAGTTCACCAGGAGCCGGATGTTACCCCCAGCGGAGGAGCTGGCCAGGAGGTCGGGCGTGCCGTCCCCGTTGATATCGGCGCACCGAAGGCGGGAGTTGCTGCTGTTAAGGCTGTAGGCAGCTAGTTGGAAGTTGCCCGCGCCGGTCGCCAGCAGGACCTCGGTACCGGTTTGGTTGACGGTGGCGATGTCCGGCCGGCCGTCGGAGTTGAAATCGGCGACAACTAAATCGTAGGCTAGGCCAGCATTGCCAGGTAGTGTGGCGGCCTGAAATGTAAGGGCCTGGCCCATCGTGACGTGGGTTAAGCCCAGCAGCAGGGAACAAGCGAACAGGGGTTTCATAAAGAATAGGGAGGGATAGGGTAAGAACTAAGACAACAAAAAAGTAAACAGGTCGAAGAACCAAGAAAATAATGGCAGTTCCAACCGCTCCCCCGCTGTGTTCCAGGTAGTGCGCGCGCGGTTGTGGTCGTGAGCGCCCCCGGACTAAGTGCCCGCACTTGTTAAGCTGCTTCAAGGGCCTTGATAACCAGCGGAAAAGGGCAGAAAACCCGAAAGAAGAGCACCCGAGGGCCAGGGAAACAATTGACCTCGGGGCTATCCAGCCAGGTAGCTAATGCCCCGGGCTGGCTACCCCTCCCTCAACGAAAAGGAATTGGTTTCTCGCCGTCGGAAAAAACGATCGGTGCAGCTTCGGAACAGGTCTTGTCCGGATAGCGCACGGAAAACCAAAGCGCTGTTTGGTGTTTGTTGCCGCCAAAGGAAGCGATGACCTCCCCTTGCTGTATTGGTTGGCCCGGTCGCACGACCACGCTGTTGTGGGCGATATTCTCGTAGCAACTGTAGGTGCCATCGTGGTGATAAATAATAACGCGGTTGAAATTCCTAATGCGCCGACTATGCTGCTTGTTGTCGCGCACCAAGGCCACAATGCCGCCGCGAACGGCAACCACGGGAGTGGCGGCGGGAAGCGCGAACGTATAGACGTGCTGCTTGGGGTTTGGCGTGGGCCGGATCGTATCGAGGGGCGTTTTAAAAGGCAAGGGAAAGATCAGGTTACCCGGATCCGGCGACTGTCCGGTATACATGCCCAAATCAAAGTGACACTTGTAGTAGAAGTGGTAGCCGGGCCGCTCGGGGGTTAACACGGCCAGCACCTGCGGCTTATCCCTGGGAAACAAGACCAGGCGGGCGGGTAGCGCCAAGCTGCTGTGCATATGGGTTAGCCTGGCCGTTAAGGCCACAGACATCGGCACAAAATTGTGGTTCTCCCCTAAGATGGTAAAACTGCCGTCCGGATTGTCGACATGATAAACTTTAAGCGGAATCATCTGCGCGCAAGCAGGCGCCGGCAACCCGAAAAGCAGGCTGCAGTATAAAGCAAGCACTAAAGATTTGATCATAAATAATTTGCACCAAACGTAGAATACAAATGTAAATTCAGCACTCAGCTAATAAAAACTGGCGCGTGAATCAAATAGTCGTAGTAGTATCAGCAGGGCGTTGCGGCGGCAAGAACGCGATAAGAACGGCGCAAGCCAGGGTTAACCGCACTAAAGCTCGTCCTTCTATTGCCGTTACGGCTCGGCGGCTGCGCCCGCCGGCCGTACTGCTTGATAGACATTACGCCAGATACATCCCTAGCTGTCACCGCCTGCTTTTATAATAAGGTGATGCGCTTTACAACCCGGCCGGCCGGCGTTTCGATGACCGCTATGTACAGGCCGGCGCGGTAGGAAGTCAACAGCACAGTTAGCTCGTCGGCCGCCGCTGATGGTACCGCCTCAGTGGCAATCAAGCGGCCTAGCGTATCATAGATCCGCACCTGCTCCACCACAAACTGGGCGTGATGCCAGCTGATGGTAACCTTCTCGCGGGTAGGGTTGGGGAAAATTGTAACCGCCTCGCCTGCCGGTAAGATGGTGACGTGAAACACGGCGCTGGATTGCCCCCGGCCGCCGGCACCCGCCGCGGTCAAAACGCCCGTGCGCCCCCCCGGGGCACTTCTATCTCCGCGCTCGTGGCCGTAGCTCGTAAGATGCGGGCGGCTACCCCGCCTAGCACAATCGTGTCCTGGAGCCCTTCCTCTCGGAAGTTGCGCCCGGTGAGGGTGACCGGGGTCCCAACTGGTCCCTGCGTGGGGCTAAAGCTCGTAACAACCGGCGCGGGAATAATGTGCAGGCTCGTGGCCGTGGTGGCCTGCCCCCCGGGCGTCTGCACCTGGATAACGCCGGACTGCGCGGCCGGCGGCACTTGCACGAGTAAGCGCGTTGCCGAGGCCTGTAGCACTTGGCCCGTTTGCCCCCCCCAAAAGTCACCCCGTTGCGCGAAGCAGCCTCGGCGAAGTTGCTTCCCGTCAAGGTGACGGCGCCGCCGGTACGGGCCCGGCCCGGCAGGGTGCTGGTGATGGCCGGCGGATACCAGACCATGAAGGGCTGCGCGCTTTCCCCCGGCCCGCCCAAGGTTTGCACGCGGATAATGCCGCGGGTGGCGCCCGCCGGTACTTCCACTTGCAAGCTGGTGGGCGTCGCCTGCAGCACCCGGGCCGGTATGCCGTTGAAGGTAACCGTATCCTGGGCGGGGAAAACCGAGAAGTGCAGGCCGGTTAAAGTTACCACCGAACCCGGTTGGCCCTCGCCCGGGGTAACGCTAGTGAGAGTAGGGGGTTGGAATACGGTGAAATCAATTGGGCGAGTCCCCCCATCCGCCGTCGTCAAGGTAACCGGGCCGGTAGCAGCCCCAACCGGTACCCGTACCGTGAGGGTCGTATCGGTCGCACTTTGCACGACGGCCACGACGCCGTTGAAGGCGACGCGGTTACCCGTGGGGGCGGGCGAGAAATGGTGGCCCGTAAGCGTCACCACGGTCCCGAAACGGCCCTGGGTTGGCGCCAGGGAGCTGATGGTGGGCGAAGCCAGCACCGCCGGATACTGAAGGGCCACGGCCGGTTCCACGCTCAGCGGCATATCGTAGATGCGGTTGGTCGTCGTGTCGGTCCGGACGGCTTCGTTGTAATCAAAGAATATATCGGCGAAGTTGTCGATGCGCGTACGGGCGGGCAAGGCCGCTTTGGGCTTGACGCTGAACTGCACAAAGCCCTGGCTGCCCACCGGATTGTGGGCGCTATCCGGCAGCAGGATGTTGTCGAACGTGAACGTGAGCACCGGGCGCTGACGGCCCGATACGGTCAGGTGGTACGGGTGCGATACGGCGCCCACCTGCAGCGTGCTCAGATCCAACTCGGCGGCCAGCGTATCGACCAATGCGACGCGGTACGCCACGTCGTTGCCGGTGTTCTGGAACCGGATCTGATAGCGCAGCGCGGTGGTGGTGGGCGTGTAGCGCTGCGCCGTGCGCCCCTGCGGTACTACTTGCTTGTCGTTGGGATCATACGAGTCGAGAATCGGCTGACAGTCTTCCGCTATTTCCGGCTGCGGGTCACTCGGCGGCATGGCCAGCATGGCCGCGCTCGGCATCGTACTGGTGCGCAATGCGGGCACTTCCACGGTTGCACTCGCAATCAACCCGGCAGGATGGTTGGTTGGCTGGTCCACCTCGACCCGCCCGACCGGCCGGGTGGCGGTCCAGCGCAAAACCAGACTGTCACCCGCGGCCAGGGATACGTTACGGATCATCGCCAGCTGCGCATCCTGATAGATGCGGAGCGCCAGACTATCCGTGGTAGCCCCGCTGCCGCGGTTGCTGACGGCGAAGCGCACCTGGCGGCCGCCCACTACCTGGCCCGTGACGGCCAGGGACGCCCGGTTCCAACCCGCGGGCGCCGGGTTAGCGTTAACGGGGCGGATCCAGGCGCGGGTGCACACGGTCCGCCCGCGGATGGCCGGATCGCCGCATACCACCGAGTCTTGGATAATGATCGTGCCGCGCTGGCTAGGCGCCAGCGCCCCCACCTCAAATACGTAGTGGCCCGCCGCGTCCACGGTGTGCGGCACGTCGGCCCTTACGAAAACCACCTCCGGCGGCAATGCGACCGTCACGGTGGCAGCCGAGGCGGCCGCAAAGCCGGTGTTGGCGTAGCTTACCGCCGTGGTATTGCGGAAACAGCGCCGCCGCCGGTTGGCAGCAACACTCACCGTCAGATAAGGAGTTGTGCTGACTTGATTGCCAAAATCCGGGCCGCTGACCGCATTGCCGTACGAGTGGAAAGCAACCGTCGGCGGGCCGGAGCACAGCTGCTGCACCAGCCGGCCGGCCGCCGGCGCGGGCAGCAGCTGCCGCACGGTGTAAGTGCCCGTATCCACGGCGAGCGAGTAATTGCCGTTTTCATCGGTAAGACCGTAAGTAGTGCCCGGCTCGGTCGTCACAATCATGTTCGGCAGCGCCGGCTCGTTGGCTTGCTGCGCGCAATCGTTGTTCAGATCCTGGAATACCTTGCCGCTGATCAGATTCTCGGGGGCTCGGGTAGTGGGCCCATAAAACCGCAGCACACTGTGCGACGCCATGGCACAGGTCAGGCGGGTACCGCTCTGATTAATAGTTATGAGGTTAGCTCCTCCGACCAGCTTTTGCTGCCGCGTGCTAGTGCCCTCAAACAGGGTGATATAGTCGTTTCTCCCCACGCTGGCATATACGTTGCCGGCCCCGTCCACGGCTAAGCCCGCGTCTCCCGGGGACAGCGAAGGGGATCCTTGAAAAGAAGGAGGAAACACCGAGAGGAACTCGCGCAGCACTTGCCCGCCGGGACTAAACTTTTGCACGCGGTTGCCGGCCCCGTCCGCTACGTAGATGTTGCCACGGTAATCCAGCACCACCCCGCGGGGCGCGTAGAACTGCCCGGGACCAGGGCCGCCGCCACTACCCGCCGCCCCGATCATCTGCAGCAGCCGTCCTTGCGCCGTGTACTTACGGACTCCGCTCCAATAATCGAGCACGTAGAGGTTGCCGCTAGCATCCACGGCAAGATCCGTGGGCATGTACCCGTTGGGGTTGGTCTGCGGATCAGGCAAGTCAGTTTTACTGATGAACCGGCCCTCGGAGTTAAATTTCTGGACTCGCTGAGGAAAGAAATACCCTTCCAGCCCATACACATTGCCCTGTAAGTCGAGGGCAAAGCTAGTTAGCACCCTGAATTGGCCATCCGCCTGACCAGGCCCGCCAATGGTAGCAAGTTGCTGCCCGGCGGGGTTGATCTTAACAATACGCGTCGAGTTGGAGTCGATGTAATAGAGGTTGCCCGCCTCGTCTTGCCGCATGCGGTTGCCAAATCGCCCCTCATTTCTCCACTCGTTAAGCAAAGCCCCACTGGCGCTCAGCTTGCGGATGGAGCTGATGCTTTGGTCCCGGTCGATGGCATCAATCACGTACACATTTCCGGGTCCATCCAAAGCCAAGGCCACGTGCGTACCAATAAAGGCGCCGCTGCCTGCGCCGAAAGCCCCTAGATGTACGCCCTGGGCATTGTAGCGCTGCACGGCACTGAGCTGCGAACTAACTACGTAGAGGTTGTTGGCCGCGTCGATTTCAAGCCCTACCGTTTGGTCAACCCTTGTTGCCCCGGGGATGCTTAACGATAGGGTGCTAATCAGTTGCCCGGTGGCGCTTAGCTTGATGGCCGTATAGTTTTTATTCAGCACGTACACGCTGCCGTCGGGAGCAAGCTTTACGTCGGCGGGCTGCGCCAGGGCTAGCGTTCCGCCGGGGGCGTACAC
Organism: Hymenobacter volaticus; assembly: GCF_022921055.1. Classification (GTDB taxonomy): domain Bacteria; phylum Bacteroidota; class Bacteroidia; order Cytophagales; family Hymenobacteraceae; genus Hymenobacter; species Hymenobacter volaticus. The sequence continues at coordinate 77,902 of NZ_CP095064.1, read as the reverse complement.
CCACTGCACCTGCCCATTGACATCGAGTTTTTGCAGGCGGTTGTTTCCCGTATCGGCCACGTAGAGGTTACCGGCCGCATCTACCGCTAGGCCTTCGGGCTGCTGAAACTGGCCCGGCGCCGTGCCAGCGCTGCCAATTTGCGTCAGCGAGTCGCCGTTCGCGCTGTACTTGCGCACAAAGGACTGGGCCCGGTTCACAACCCAGATGTTGCTTTGCCCATCCAACGCCAGGGATCGGTAATCGGGCGTGCGGGTAGTGGAACGGAGTGGGATGGTTTGCAAGTAGCGCCCCGTTGCATTGAGCTTTACCAATCCCCCGCGGTCCAGTACGTGCAGAACACCGGCTGCGCTCACTTGAATGGCCTGCGGGAAGTCCACCGGCGTGCCAAGCATTCGGTCGAGCTGAAGGTTTTGCAGCTGGGCGGAAACTGAAGTACCGGTGACCAACAAACAGAAGATAATTAATAGCGTTCCTGGATGAAGCTTCCAATGCAATCTATAATTTATTTTATATCTCGCATGCACTTCATGCTTGCATATACTTGGCACGAAGACTGAAAAAAGTAAGAGTATAAGCATAGATAAGAATAATGTACCAGGGCAATATCTAAAGCTAGCCGCAATATAAATCAAATAAGGGGCCATTTTACGGGCCTAACAAAGTAATCTAATATTATTTCTGTTGTCTTTTACCGACCAATTTCAGCGGGCAACTACTTCGAATTCAATTATAATAAATCCAATAATTTACTATATCTCTACTTGCCCTCGCTTTGTATTAGTTGCCGTAGCAGGCATATTGATGCGGATGCCGACTGGGCCCGGACCTAATTTCATATTAGCCTTGCGCGGTCCGCCGTAGCCCACGAGCCTAGACTTCGCCTAGCCACAGACTGCTGGCTCCAGTCGCGCGCAGATCATTTACTCTCGGCTAAGGCCCGATCGTTCACTTTGGTTACTTAGATGTTTCAACGAAGCGAACGATATAAATGAGGCGTGAGTCTTTCGCCGCTCTCTCGGCTCGGCTTAATGGCTCAATCGACAGTTCTCCTTTGCGGTTGAAGTGCAATTCGACGGTATCCTCCCCCAAAACAAGCCGGTTATTTGCCAGCAGTCGATAAGGCTCCACTTCGACGTGCTCCTCCAGCTTAAACTTAAAAGTAAAGGCAGTAGAGTCAATTGTTAGGTGAACTAAACTATCGGCGCTTATCCAATAGGGCCTCAGCGGGTGGGTAACAGACATCTCATCAGGCTCAGCCTGCCGACATCCTATTAGCCCGATGGCTAGCAGCACCAAATGGAACCGGATGCTCCTTTTACGAAGTAAATAGCGTATCATATGGTAAAAGTGGGTTGCCAAAGAGAATATTGCCGCTGCAGTACTTGGGACAATGCCTGAAAAGCTGGTAAACAGCAGAAGGGATAAGTTAGACGCTGTGCTTTGAAGGCACCATTTGTAAATCATCGGGTTCTGGCTTGCAACCTTTAGGGCCTCGCAGATCTCCTGCTAGAGAACTCCTAACGCACTCAGATGAAAATTTCTAGCTTCCCCATTTTAACTGGTCTGCTTGTAGGCTGGAGCGTAACCGCGTGCACGGATGAGGCGGTAACACCACAGGAAGAACCAGCGGCATCACCAAGGGAGTTTTTTGTGTTAGCCAGCAAGGACGGCCAGCGCTGGGACACGTGGGGAACGGGTATCTACTCGCAAGCAAAAGGTGAATTTTATGTGTCTGGCTCAGATACAACTTTCGGCGTATTGATCAGAAAAAGCTTAACTATTGCCTTCTCTTTACCGAAGGGGCAGCCTCTGTCCTCGGCGCAGGCTTTACCTGCACAATGGCTGGAAGTAGTAGGCGGCGACATTATAAATGACAGGTACAGTACGGCTGGTCCGACGAGTTTGCCCAGTATCCGAATTACCGGACTTGATACGGTGCAGAAGATCGTCGAAGGACGCTTTGAAGCCACCCTGCGCCGAGATAAACATTTCACGGATAAGGCAGAGGAAATGCGGTATACCAAGGGCTCCTTCCGAGTCCGCTACCAGGTAAGCGCATTTTAATAGTAGCTAACCGTACTGAACAAAAGTCTTGGTGTAGTTGCACAATGAAGCTTTTTCGGGCTGCGCAGTGTACCCTGCTTTTCAATCTACACGAGGTAAGATGCCTTCCCAGCGTTACTGGGCACTTCTCTTAGGTACCGGGATAGCTAATGCATAATGAGGTGGTCTAGTTTGGCTAATTAACATTAGGCCCTAAACTGCAGCTGGTCAAGCCAACTATAGTTAGCACGTATTCCGTCCGGTTAAATATAATGCTGGGTATAAGCGGGGTTGCGCCATCATAGTAAATTCCAGCTCCTTGCTTGTCCTGCGCTGAACTCTACTTTTTCAATTTTGTATGCCCTGGTGCCGGTTTCGTTTAGCTTCGCTGTTCGGTTTACTTGGTACGGCGCTCGTTAGCCGCGCCCAAGCACCGTCCCCTCTGCACTCGTTCTTTCAACAGCACTTTGACAGCACCCTGGTTTATCAGAGCAGCTCCCACCAAAATGCATCCCCGAACTACTTGATTCTGGCCAAGCACCAGAACCGGCTTGCCTTCTTCACTTATACCAGTCCCTACCGGGATGTGCTCGGGCATTACTACCCGGGTCCGCTAGTCCAGAAATTCGGGCAAGAGGATTCGCGCTTCCGGGCTACGGTTCCCGATACGAATCGCTACTTGCTGCCCAAACGCATCGCAGAAGAGACCCTTCGGCCTAGCTGGTACAGCCTGGTCCCGCCTCAGTTATGGGCCATTCCGGGGGATGAGCAAGCGCGGAGCGCTACTGGGGCCTGTATGAGCGAGGACGGCGAGGAAATCACCCTCTACCTCATTGACAAGAAGGCGATCCGGGCAGCGCGTTTTTATGCGCCCACGTTCTATGAAGTGTGCGTAGGCAAAGACGCCGGCCGGCAACAAGTAATTCAACTCCGTAACACCTTACAGCAGCTTCTGCAAAGCGTGCACTAGCTGGACTCGAGCAAGCTGACGCAGCCTTACTCATTTTACAAACCTACCCTCGAAATGCCGGTTGGGCCCCGTAACGTTCCTTGAACGAGGGTGGGTGTTGCAGAAGTACCTGCTTGTAAGCTACTCGTACCAGGGGATGCGGGGCCACAAGCACTTCTCCGACAAAGTCATCACGCAGTTCCGATTATCGGAGCGCGTTCCACACCACAATCTCTACCGCCGACTGCGCGAGTTACTGAACTGGGACGTTCTCTCCCAGCAGACACGGGCCGTGTACAGCCACGGCGGATGGAATGTAAATGAAGCTCCACCGCGCCTTCCAAGTTGATTGTCGGGCCTGCCTATTCAAGGCCTCTTGGGTTCCCAAGGCCGACTACAAGCAACTCATGCGCTCCGCTTTCGACGACGCGTATCGACGGGCGTGCCACCGCCAACGCAGCCCGCAGGCCCAGGACTTGCGCCGGATCCTACTGCGCACGATTAAACCCGTGTTTGGCAGCTTACGGCCGTAGTATGGCTTGCGACGAGTCGGCATGAAGGGCCCCTTGCTCTACCTCAATGACGTTCGGCGTGCTTGTTTGACAAAGACTTTAGGGCCGTTGCCGCTCCCGTTCCGACAACTGAGCCCCCGGCTCTATTCTGCAGCGAAGCCGGGCTGCGCTCGTAGTTGAGGGAGCCGCTCGAGCGGCGCAAGAGCCGGGGAGGGGGTGCGCCGGCCACTTCCCGCGCTCAGGGCAACAGATAGCTCAGGCGCAGTTGAGCCCTCGCGTTGCGTGGCTTATACCGCCGCTGCCGCGCCAGGTACTATTCAAGGCCTCACTGAGCGCACCTCTACCCGAAGCGGTACCCCACGGCCCCCGTCAGCGCCCCTTGCCAGCGCTGGTAATACGAGGCGTCGGTGTTTGGGTTTTCATCCAACGGATGCAACGTCCCGTTACTGGTATATTGCTCGCGCTCGGCGGCTACATAATTTACCTGCGGCCCGGCCAGCACAAAAAAGTGGTGGCTCGTCACGCCCACGAGCACGGGCAGGGAGAGGTAGGACGTGCGCGGCCGGGCTTTGTAGTTGGTTTCCGGATGCGAGAGCCGGTAGCCTTGCTGATTGAAGAGCAGTTCGGTTTGCCCGAACAGGTGCCCTTGCGGGGTGAAGGGAACTTGGGCCAGCAGGCCCCTGCAAGCCCAACCAGCGGTTGTACCTTCGGCTGTTGGGCAATACCCCGGCCCACGATAGTGGTAGCGTGCCGCCCCCACTCACGCCGAACCGAATAGGCGAAGGGGATTGGGCCTGGCTCAGCACGGGCAGCAGCGGCAGGCAGGAAACGAGCAACGAATACTTCCTACGAGAACATAGATAGGTAATATAAGCGAAGCCAACTAAGGGAGGGGGGATTCAACAACCGCCCCGACGATCTACTCAGCGGTAGAACCTAGGCCTGTGCGGGAGGAGCGTAAGCACCCGTCGGCCAACGTGCTTTGGCGAGTAGAGGCAAAGAGATTACCGGCGGCCGAAGGTATAGCGCAGGCCCAAGGCTCCCGCCTGCGTCACATCGCGTAAGCCCTGCAGATTGGTACTCACCATCCCATCGGCCACGGCCTCCAGATGCGAGGTGAGCCGATAGCGCACGCTCGCACCGGCTGTGAGATAGACGTCTGTCGTGCGCGAATGATTGTCGTAGCTGCCAAAGCCCCCGGGCGCATTACCATCGGGGTAGGAACCCGTGCCGTCAAACGTGTAGTGATGCACCGTGAAGCCGCCGAGCCCGTCGACCTGCAACCGATGCGAGGCCGTGCGCGTGAAGGTGTAGCGCGCCAGCGCGGCCAGCGAAGTAGAGCGGTTGGCGTAGGTCTGCGAGTAAGGAAGCGCCGGGCCGCTGGTTTGCGGCACCAGCCCCGCATGAGACCCTTTTGTGGCCGCAGACACCCCGCTCAGCTGCAGCGCGAGGCGGGGGCGCAGGTGGTAGCCGAGGGTGAGCTGTAGCGGGTGGGTAGATGGGAACCCATAGCGGCTGCCCCAGTACTCATGGTCGCTGGTGTAGGCCCCCACTCCCACATAAAAGCGATAAGCGGGTGCCCCCTCAGCGGGGACCGCAGTCGATTGCGCGCAACTCAACAGGGGGGTACCCACCAACAGGGTGCAGAAGGCAACGTGACGATTTAGCATACTTAGTAAAGAGAAAGGATAAAGTAATTTTACCGTAGAAACACAGACAAGGGGAAGAAACCAAAAAGCCTCGCATCGTTGCATACCAGCCAAAATATAAAGCAGCGAGGAGCAGATAGCACAAATGCTTAAATCAAAAAAATGCCGGATCTGCACCAGGCAGCACAAAGACGACCTAGTACTTTCTCGTGGCCAGCCCGATAACGAGTAGTAGGTTGACTAGTCGTTTTTTGACTTTAGTTGTAGTTAAGCGAAGGGGAAAGAAAACATACAAGCGTCTTACTCCGCTGGTTTAGTTTCTCGTAATTGACTGGCAGCCCACTGAGTTCTTGTAAAATAGAAAAGCATCTATTAAATTAAATAAGGCAGAGGAGTAGCCATTACTCTGCTATACACTTGGTAAGTGTCACACTACAGGTATACCCTGCTGGGCGCATGTGTTGAGCAGTGTTAGGTAACTGGTAAACTAGGTTAATACTTTCTATACTAATACTTATTATTTTCAACTAACCTCAATAACATAACCATGGCTCAACAACTACTTTCCGCAACAGCCACTTTGCAAACAAGAATAACTGTTGCTGTGATTCTTGTTTTAACAATACTGTCTCTTAGCTCCACTTACGGCCAGTCTGTTATTTCCGGCAAAGGCAGAGTTGTCTCGGTTCGCAGTTTTAATTTAAAACCAGGGGTAGATTCTTTGGAATTTGAACAACATATAAAGAAAGAATTAAACCCTTCCTTAGAAGCTATTCTGCCTGGATTGCAAATTTTTATTGCTAAAGGAAACAGAGGAAAAAGGCCAATTGGCAATTATGCGTACATTATTATTTATGATTCCTATAATTCTCGAGATAAATTATTCCCGCTTACGGGTTTAGCTCCTGATATTTCGGCAATTGTAAAAAAAGCACATAAGGGAATTGAAGCAACAGCAAATAAGTATATTGAAGGGGGCTTTCAATGGTGGATGAAGCTGGAATCTTATAAAGATTATGCAGAAATTCGCTAATCATTTGTGCGATACATGATCTTGATTTGACAACAGGTGCAGTCAGGTAGAGAGTGCATGTAAATTATCAGTTGCTTAGCAGGGACCTGGACCTTTTCAAAAGGCCCACTTAAAAGGTGCTCAAGGGGCAAAAGGCCAGCACCTACTAGCTTTTCAAGCTGAACAATAAATCGCTAGCTGGTCGCAGGTGGGGGCTGAAAAAAGGGTCTGTTGCCCGAGGCAGCAGACCCTTTTTCGCTTTTCGGCATTAGCCCGTGCCAGGACGCGCCCCTACTTTCGGGCGGACGGTTCAAAACAGTGACCCTTCTGCTGCAGCAAGATCTACTCTCTCGTCGGGCGCTTCTTCCGAGGGGCCAGTGCGTGTCGGGTCAGCGCCGGGTCGGTGGTTATTTCCGGAGCAGCTTGACGTGGGCTTGGCCCTTGGCTCCGCGCAGGTGCAGGTAGTACAGTCCTTCGGCCGACAGCTGCGGCGAAAAGTCGAAGGTTACCGACTGTCCCGCGGCCGAAACCGTGCACTGGCCCTGGCTCAAGGTCGTGCCCAGCGAGGAAACCAGCGAGTAACTGACCTCGCCTTGGAAGGCGGCCGGCAGCTCGAGCGTGACGCGGCCATCAGTAGATGGATTGGGGTAGAGCTTGACCTGCGCGCTGTAGACGGGTAGCTTAGCCGGGGCACCGGGTGCCAAGGGGCTGGCAGCGGAGCGCGCCGCGGTAACCGGGGAAGCGGAGTTGCCGCTGAGCACCTCGATGGCCGACACTTTCGGCTGATCCACCCCGCCGGCCCCGGGCGCGAAGGCCAGCGCGAGCACCCCGTCGGTGACGGTCACCGAAAACGACTCGGTGGTGGCTGTCAACGGGCCTACCTTCTTGACAATGTCGTAGGCTTGGAGCACGGTGCTGCCTTCGGCCACCACGTCGAAGACGCGCTGGCCGGGGGCGTTCCAATAGAGCTCGGCAAAGTGGAGCTTGACGGTGTAGGTGCCGTTGGCCACGGGCAGACCGTAGGAGAAGGTGCCGTAGCGCTCGGTCTGATAGAGGGCATCGTCTTCGGTGCCGGCAATGGGCTGGTCGGTGGCGAATTCGGTGCCGCCGTACGCGAACTGATCCGTGCTGAAGCGGCCCACGCTCGTGCTGAGCTGCCCGCCGCCCACATTGAGACGCAGCACGGCGGTCGGACTCGCTTGGAGCACCTCGATGGCCGACACTTTCGGCTGGTCCACCCCGCCCGCGCCGGGGGCAAAAGCCAAGGAAAGCACCCCGTCGGTGACGGTAACGGGGAAGGACTCGGTGGTGGCCGTCAGCGGCCCGACTTTGCGCACAATGTCGTAGGCGCGGAGTACGGTTGTGTTTTCGGCGCGCACGTCGAAGACGCGCTGGCCGGTGCTGTTCCAGTAGAGTTCAGCAAAGTGCAGTTTGACCATATACTGCCCGTTGGCCACGGGCAGGTTGTAGGTGAACGCGCCGTAGCGCTCACTCTGGTAGAGCGCATCATCTTCGGTGCCAGCAATCGCCTGGTCGGTGGCAAACTCGCTGCCGCCCGTCGCGTACTGATCAGCCGCAAACGGGCCGGTACTCGTGCTTAACTGGCCACTACCCGCATTGAGGCGCAGCACGGCCGTCGTGGTAGGGGTGGAGTTGACGGTATAGATTTCAATGGCCGACACTTTCGCGTTGTCGATCAGGCCGTAGAAGTCCAAGGCAAGCTCCTCGTCGGCGGCCGTGACGAGCAGCCGTTCGGTGGTCGCCGTGAAGGCCCCACCTTCTGGTAGATGTCGTAGTCGTTCAACGCCACCAGCCCTTCCGCGGCCACATCGAACACGCGCTGGCCGGCGCGAGTGGCGTAGACCTCAGCAAAGTGAAGCACCACCTCGTACTGTTTGCCCCGGCTCACGGCAAAGCTGTAGCGAAAGTAGCGGCCGTAGCGCTCACTTTGGTAGAGGGCGTCGTCCTCGGTGCCGGCAATGGGCTGGTCGGTGGCGAAGGTAGCTCCGTCCGCGTTGAAGGGATCGGCGGCGAAGGTGCCAATAGCGTTAGTTACTTGGCTGCCGCCCGCATTCACGCGGTAGAGCACCCGGCCATCCGCCGGTTCGGGATTGACCGTGAGCGTGGTCTGACTGGCAGCACTGCGCAGCCCGCCACTGTCGGTCACCTCTAAGCTGAACACGTACGTGCCGGCCACCAGGTTGCTCACCAGCGGCGTGCGCCCACTCCGGCCGGTAATGACGGCCGGGCTAGGCCCGCTGACTTGCGACCAGATGTAGCCGACAATCGTGCCGTCGGGGTCGGTGCCAGCCCCGCTCAGGCGGGTACTCGTCGTGGGCAAGGTAAGCGGGGTGGTGGGGGCGGCGCGGGCCGTGGGCACCTGATTGACGGTATTGATCCCATACTTGAGGGTTGCGAAGTCCGAGGGACCCCCGCCGCTGGCGCCCGTAACGTAAACATTGTCGGCCGCGTCTATGGCCACGGCGTACGCCGCATCAGAGGAGGAGGATTGCGTGTAATATAAGGCCCAGAGCTGCTGGCCGTTGGCTCCGGCATACTTAAGCGTGCCGTAGTCCCCATTGCTGGCGCCCGTCACGTACACGTCACCCGCCGCGTTTACGGCCATAGCCGTCACATCATCCTCGCTCTCACCAGTTCCTCCGTCGTAGCGCGCCTCCCAGAGTTGCTGGCCACTGGCGGCCGCATACTTGAGGGTGGCGTAGTCCCAATCGCCTTTCGTGGGGTTGCGCGAGCGCCCCGTCACGAACACGTCGCCCGCCGCGTCCACGGCCACGTCAAACGCCTGTTCCAAACTGCGTGTTAGCACGCCGTTGTAGCGTACGTCCCACAGCTGCTGCCCGTTGGCCGCGTACTTGACCGTGGCGTAGTCAGGATAGTCGTCTGTGAAATACGTGGTGGTGCTGGAGGTGCCGGTCACCACCACGTTGCCGGCGGCGTCGACGGCCAACGCCACAGCCAGGTCATTGGCATTACCCGAGCCATTGTAGCGGTTCACCCACAGTTGCTCGCCGCTGGCCGTGTATTTGAGGGTCGCATAGTCTTTGGAAACCGAATCGCTGTCCCGCGAGATAGTACCCGTCACCAAGATATTGCCGGCCGCGTCCAGCGCGATGTCCACCGCTTCATCATTGCCCCCGGCCGCATTGTAGCGCGCCTCCCACAGGCGCTGCCCGCCGGGAGCGTACTTGACGGTCACATAATCGAGCTTGGTCCCCGTGCCGGCCGAGGTACCGGTCACGTACACGTTGCCGGCCGCGTCCAACCCCAGGCCGACCGCCTGGTCGGACCCATTGCCCGCCCCGTTGTAGCGCGCCGTCCACAACCGCTGGCCACTGGCCGAGTACTTGACGGTCGCATAGTCATCGCCCGAGCCCTGGTTAAACGAGCGGCCGGTCACGTAAACATTGCCTGCCGCATCCACGGCCAGATCCATGGGCACATCATCGCCGCCATTGTTGTAGCGGGCCACCCAGAGTTGTTGGCCGCTCGGGGAGTATTTGATAGTGGCATAGTCGTTAGCTTGCAGCGCGTTTTCTTCCCGGGCTCTGCCCGTCACATAGACATTGCCCGCCGCATCCACCACGAGGGCAGTCGCGACGTCTACCTTATTTTGTGGGCTGCCCGGGCCGGCGTAGCGCGCCACCCACTCGAGGCCGGGCGCGACGGTCGCCCCTGCCTGCCGGCGTGCTTGCGCCCGCCGGGGGGGCTGTATTTGCCGTTGGCGGGGGCCAGTAGGGGAGCGGTTTTTGACGATAGTCGCCTCGTCGGAAGCGCCTGCTGTACGGGGAGCGAGGGGGTGACTTGCGCCTGGGAGCTGGACACACCCAGCAGCCAACTTGCGGCCAAGGGCAGCAATCGGGTAATGGTTTGTTTCATAGGATGAGATAGAGAAAAAGAATACACCGCCGGTAGGGCGGCGAAAGAGGACAGCGCGCAATCAGTCCGTGAAGTTTCCTTGTTCAGGACCGGAGCGAGTCGGATTGCTAGTGTAAGGTCCGGTGAAGCGCGCAACAAAAACAAGGAGTAATTATATGATAATGCAGACGCACCGAAGGTTAATTTATAACCCCTTATCAATGAGATTCTAACAAGTTCCGAGTACGGACCTAAACGAATTTGCCCGCTGTTTCAGAGAGCCTCATGGGAGTTTAGGATCAACCAGACTGCGTCGATGCAGGCCCCACCTGTGGGGTGAAAGACTGACGAGTAGAAGCTCCTGCCCGATACGTTCTCAAGAAGCTTCTCTGCTCAATTGGCATTTTACGAACAGTGCGTGGCTGTTGCAGAACGCCGAATCATGCCGGCCATTTGCCCTACCTTCGATGTAGAGGACCGAGTTCAGCCGCTTAGAGCCGCCTTTTTTAGCTTGCAGCCACGAGAATAAGGCCATATAAGACGGAGTCGCTAGCCTTAACCAACCAGGGGTGCCGTTGCCTTCTGCTAAGCGGTAGCGGCGGCTCAGGATCTGGTAAGTAACCACAGAATTCCTACGGCCATACCAGCAAACAAGAGCAAGAAGAGGACACTGGTTACCTCATAGCCACCAATGGCAAAGTAACTAGGATTGGTGGGGGAGTAGCGAATCCTCACTTGCTGGCCTACCCGGAAATAGTCGCCCGCTTCCTGCGTACTAACCGAACTCGTGACCTCGATGCGAATGCCTTCCTGCGTAAAGAAGGCGACCCGTGGGGCGTACGAGACGCCATCGCCATCGGCCGTGCGCACGAGGGCCGTGATCGTGCCGGTCGTCGCAATCCCGTGCCAGCGCAAATACAACGCCCGTGAAGCGGTCCACCCAAAGAGCGCGACAGATGCCCCAACAGCCAGATACAGGATATAGTCCATAAAAGAAAGGCAATAAGCACCGTATCAACAGGTCGCCTGGCCACCTTATTGGACGGCTGGTTGAAGAAAGGTGACAAGCTTTTACCTGAGAGGTTTAGGTGCCCGCTCTGGTAGGTACAGGCTAGGGTAAGGCAAGCAGACGCCCGCTGTGAAATTTGTAATAGTGTGGCCCTTGCCTGCCTTCTTCTCCTAAGAGTCCCTGGAAAATGATGAGCTGGCTCGTAAGGCGAAAACGGATGGGTTGAAACGAGTCCGGCACCGTGCCGCCCCAGCAACAAACGCTGACCTCGTTGAAATACACGTGGCCCGAGGTGACATCCACAATCACGTAGCTCAAACATTCCGCTCCACAGCCCCACGTGGCCAGAACGTAATGGCCCGCAAAGTTGGGGCGTTGCTGCGCTACTTCCCGGATGCGGGTTCGAAACCGCCAAGCGGCCGTGTGAGGGACCAACTTCGGGGGCAGACGTCGGCCGGTATACCCTGCCGGGACCGGATAGGCGGCGAAGTCGGGGGTAGATTGGTGCCAATGAGGGAAGGAAGTCACGGTCGTTATTCCCCCAATCAGGCAAACAGTTAGGCAACGCATCAGTATAGGATAGGGCGGAACGAGTACATAGAGGAATGAGCAAGCAATATTGTTGAGGAATATGGCAAGTGCTATTCCTATGCTACCTGAAGGGGCTATTCAAACGTAACACTTTTCCGAGGTGCCGCTTATAACAACTATTATATAAATCGACTTTTCCCAGATGAGATAGGGAGTAGTTGTACTTGGCTAAACTTTTAAAGCCTTGGTTATCTATTGCTACTCGCAAAGAAGGAGGGTTTACTTGGTTCATCCTTTAGATTGAAGTGGATAATTAGGAAGAACTAGGACCCGCCTCAGCACGGCAGATGCCAAGCAGACTGCCCATTTGCCGTTTTCAAACAACGTTATAGAGCCATTTTAGCGGTTGCCTGGACAGTTGTTCAACGCTCCGGTGCAATCTACTTGCAGCCTGGCGGTTGGCCTGGTGGCTACGAGCTTTCTGCTCTTACTGGTAACAATAAAGCAAGGCCCTCAACAGTTAGTTGTTCTATTCTTAATTGGCTAGGGAATCGGTTGTTGAGCACCCCGTGACTACCAGTTGTAGTTGTCCAGGTGGCGCGTGTGGTAGCCACTAAGAGACGATAAATCAGCTGCTACAGAGCCCCAGCATAATCCTGGTTGAATTCGATTATCTTTCTAAGGCTTTTTCCGTTATGCGCTCCTTAGTTGCCTTTCTGCTTGCTGCCTGGGTGATTGCTGGCCATCCTGTTCTCGGGCAACGTCGACAGGCGGACGCTACGATGGAGGCTCCTTCGCTGAACACTTCTGGTAAATATTGGGGCGTAGCGACCGATCTAGGAACTGCTACGTTCGACGTGCAGGCGCTCAACACTTTTTTTGCGCCTTACACTACCGCTTCTCTTCCGCGGGAGGGCATCGCGCAGACCTTACAGTTCTTGGTGAGTCAGAAAGGCATTGGCTACGTCTCGCTTTATTACAAGCAGGCGCTCACCTTCCCGGAGTTGGATCGGGCAACGCCCTCCTTGTCGCTGCACCAACATACCTTCGGCTTTGAATTGAATAAAGTGCTGGTCGATAAACGCTTGAAGGTGGTGTTGCCCAGCGCCGGACTCGGCTATCGCTTCGTCAACGTGACGCATAGTTCAGCGCAACCAACTGTTCTGCCCCTCGATAGCCTCTTCCAGCAGGCGGGCTCGTTTACCTTGAGCACCTTCAACCTGACCGTGTCCGCGGGCGCGGGCCTGTACTATACGGTGCGCCACTTCAAGTCGGTGGCAATCCGCCAACTCGACCTCGGCCTGGCGGGTTCGTATGCCTATACCCTGCGCCCAGGGGAGTGGTATATTTTTGATACGGGCACCTCCGTGCCGGTGCCGCCCACCCGGCTAAACCACTATACGGTCCGATTTTCGATTGGCCTGCTACTAAATCGTTAAAGGTCGGTAGCAGGAAATAGTACCAATCAACCAGGAGACGTTACGAGGCATTTGTCACCTTATGAGGGTCGTTTAACCGCTGTCCAAGTGGCGCGTCACTGCTGTTTTGGTTATTCCAAGCTCTTTCTAAAGCAGTAGGGCAATTCCTCGCACACTCCCTGGGCACCGAGCGGCCGATTTCCAGCCCGCCTTTCTCGTTGCTCCCCTGGCTAGTCCCACCCGCTGGCCCGCATCCGTGGTTAGCGCTACAGGCGCAGTTAGTACGGGCTCCTACGCGATAATAGCTAACTTCCAGCTCCGTGGCCGGATTTCAAAACAGCTTAACTGGCATGAGCAGCTTAGTCCACGCAACTGCTGCACTACAGATGTTGAGCTTAAGCAAAAAGAATGAAAAGAGATACGCGTATTGTAATAGAAGCGTATAATCCTAGGTGGAGCAGCACCTATGAGGAGCTTAAACTGCTTTACCAAGCGAGCTTACAAGATTTACTGCTCGCAGTGGAACACGTAGGCAGTACTTCCGTGGTAGGATTGGCGGCCAAACCGATTCTCGATATTGACCTAGTAGTAGCCGATGAGGCGGCCATGCAAAAGGTTATAAGCAAACTGGCTCTGATCGGCTACCAGCACCAAGGCGATTTAGGCATTGTCGGTCGAGAGGCCTTTAAGTTAAACTCCGCAAATACTCCCTACAGTGCTTTTCAAAGAGAATGGCCAGCTCATCACTTATATGCTTGCTTGACCGGTAGTACCCCTTTGCGGAATCATTTATTGTTTCGGGACTACTTGCGCACTCATCGGGCAAAAGTGAGTGAGTATGGCCAGTTGAAAAAGCAACTAGCGACCCTGTATCCTACTAATATCCCGGAGTATGTAGCTGGGAAAACTGCTTTTATTACCACCTGCTTGAAACAAGCAGGAATTAGCCAAGATGAAGTTGACCAAATTATCCGACAAAATAACGTACCCTGAGTTCTACGCCCAACACGGCCTCCCCGTCAACCGGGCTGCCCCAGCACAATTCCAAGGCGCAGTCGCCCGTTGATTAACTTCTCACATCAGGCGAAGCTTGCGGAGTTAAATCTAGCCGCTGACTTTACTTGCCTTAGCCGGTCTGCTTAAGGCGTGCGGGAGGTCCCGGCTTTCTCGTAGAGCTCCACTTCTACCAGGCCCAGTGTACCTTTCGGTACCTCGCTGTCGGCCGGTTCCAACTTTTTCGGGGCGACCAGTTCCGTGATGGTATACGCCTCTTGGCTCTGGCCCGCCCCCGTCAACTCGATGCGCACGGTTCTGCCGGTGCGCGGCGCAAAGGCCGCCGTATAGTACCCCAGACTGCGCTCGGTGGTAGCGCGGAACACTTCCTGCCCGTCCACCAGAATACGGATCGGATACTGACTCCGGCGCCAGCCCACCAGCTTCATGCAAACTTCGCTGATGGCGGCGGGCCGCGCTAGCTCGTACTGAATCCAGGGCCCAGTCTGCTCTTTGCCGCTGACCCACTCCGACAGCTCGTTGTCGTCGTAGCTGGCCGCGGCTTGGTCTTGGTTGGAGCTAGCCGACACGCGGCGAATGGCCACGGCCGTGCGCAAGGGGGTATACGAGGGCGTCGACGGGGTTGGCCCGCGCGTCAGGCGTACCGGCACGCCTTCGGCCGGCAGCGTGGGATTCAGGCCATTCTTTACCGCTACCGGCTTGGATTTCAGGCTGACAGCAACCGAAGGCAAGCCCTGGGCCGACGCCTGCACCTTGATGGTGCCCGCCTTGGTGGTGGTGCGTACCAGCACGCGGTTTACGCCCCCTTCCACCGGCAGGCTTTGGGCCAGAATGTAATTGTTGGGCCCCTGGGCCAGGCCCCCGCGCCACTCGGCCGGACCGCTGAGGGTGAAGGTCACTAGATCCAGGGCGGTGGGGCAGCGGCGGCCCTGCGCGTCCACCACTTCCACTTGCACCAGCGCCAGGTCGGCGCCGTCGGCTTTCAGCCCCGCCGGGCTCAGGATGGGCGTGAGCTTGAGGGCCACGGGCGCGCCGGCGGTTTCCTGCGTGGCCTCACTGACTTTCTGCCCCTTGGCGTCGTAGCTGATGGCCGTGAGGTTACCCGGCTGCCAGGCAACGTTCCGGAAAGTGTAGAGGAAGCGGTGACTCGGCTCCCCAAAACCGAGCGACTTGCCATTCACCAGCAATTCCACCTGCTCGCCGCTCGAGACCACCGTCACGTCCTTGGTTACGCCGGCTTGATAGTTCCAGTGGCCGATGATATGGGTGCGGGCTTTCTCGGGATCCACCCAGCCGTCCCAGATCACCTGGTGGGCAAAGAAGCCGTCCTTGGCGATGCGCAGGGCATCGACCTCGCCGCTACGGCGGTAGTTTTCCGCCCCGCGGTAATGGGTGTTGGTGTCGGAGAAGACGATGTTGACCCCGCCCGAGTTGACGCGCTGGCCGGTGCCCGGCCGCTCGCGCCAGTAGTCGTACCAGCGCATCACGTTTTCGCGGGCGTGGGTGTCCTGGTTGCGGTTGTAGATGCTGGCGTCGGCATTTTTGTAGAGCGGGCCGGCCCCGTCCTTATGGTAGGGCGGGGAGAATTCATCCCAGTACTTGCGCAAGCCTTCGTCGCGCGAGTACTCCATGGCCCAGAGCGGCTTCGTCGCGCTTTTGTTGATGTAGAGCATCTCGCCCCCGTACTCGGCCTCGGCAATATCGAGCATCTCCCGCGCGCCGATGGCCCGCCCTGCGGGTCATATTGGTCGCGAATCGCTTTCATCTCGCGCATGTGCTCGGCGCTGATGGACTCGTTGCCCGACTCGTAGAACACGATGCTCGGGTTGTTGCGGTTGTAGATGATAGCCTCGCGCATGAGCGCGGTGCGCTGCTCCCAGCGGCGGCCCATTACGTCCTTTTCGGCATCGCCAGCGGGCATGGCTTGGAGCAGGCCTACCCGATCGCACGACTCCACGTCCTGTTTCCAGGGGGTGATGTGCATCCAGCGCACCAGGTTGCCGTTGCTTTCCACCATTAAGTTGTTGCTGAAGTCTGAGAGCCAGGGCGGCACACTCAGGCCCACGGCCGGCCACTCGTTGCTGGTGCGCTGGGCGTAGCCGTGCACCATCAGCACCCGGTCATTGAGGTAGATCATGCCGTTCTGAAACGCGGTTTTGCGAAAGCCCGTGCGGGTGTGCACCACGTCGGTAGGCTGGCCGTCCACCTGCAAGGTAGTGGCCACGTCGTAGAGGTAGCCGTAGCCCCAGCTCCAGAAGTGGAGGCTCGCCACGCGGCCGCGGGCGCGCACCAGCTTGGTTTCGCCCGGCGCCAGGGTGGTTTGCTCGCCGGTTAGCGTCCCCACCACCTTGCCGTCCGGGTCCGTGAGGGTGGCCGCGTAGCGAAAGGTGCGCGGCGTAGTACCCTCGTTCCTGACCTGCGACTCCGTGGTGATGGTGGCGCTGCGGCCCGCAATGTCGAACTGCTGGGCGTACACGTACACGCCGGTGGTGCCCAGGCCGGCGTAAAGCGGCAGGGTTTGGTAGAGCGGCTCGGTGACGTGCAGATACACGTTTTTGGGGATGCCGCCGTAGTTGGCGTTGAAGTTCTTGTCGCTCCACTGGTAGCCCGCGTTGCTAACTTGCTCCTTATAGTCCCAGCTGTTGTCGGTGCGCACGGCCACCACATTTTCCTGCCCGGCGGCCCGCAGAAACGTGGTCACGTCGAAGCC
The DNA here is from genome assembly GCF_022921055.1 of Hymenobacter volaticus. Classification (GTDB taxonomy): domain Bacteria; phylum Bacteroidota; class Bacteroidia; order Cytophagales; family Hymenobacteraceae; genus Hymenobacter; species Hymenobacter volaticus. The sequence goes on along the minus strand of NZ_CP095064.1, from coordinate 61,178 downwards.
CACGGCCATGGCCCCGTTCTCGTGCCGGCCGACGAACTGGCCGTTCACGTAAAACTCACCCCCTTGGCGCACGCCCTCGAACTCGAGAAATACTTTCTTGCCCGCAGCTGTTTTGGGCAGCTTGAAGTGCTTGCGGTACCAGGCAATGCCGGTGGAGAGGTCCTTGATATCCTTTTGGAAGGCCTCGTCCTCGTTCCACGCCCAGGGCAGCGTGTGGTGCCCCCACTTGGCATCGTTGAAACCGGGTGCTTCGGCCCCGGGCGGATCGCCGACCAGCACCCGCCAATCCGGGTTGAAGTTGTACTTGTGCCGCACCGCAACCGCGGATTTCTGCGCGTGCAGGGGGGAGGCGGCCAGCAGGAGGAGCAGGGCTAGCCGCGGCGCTAGAGGAATTGTTGGCATACAAAGGCGGGAAATAGACGGGGGCATGGCGGCGGTGAGCAGCGAAACGTGTAGCCGGGAAAAGACGACGTTATTTGCTGCGGGCCGGGGCCGCGTCCAGCGTCAGCGTGCCGGCCGCCAGGCCGGGGGCCGAGGCACTGAGCGTAATTTTACCAGTTGGGGCGTTGGCCTTGACAATGGCCATGCACTGTCCCTGGTAGGCCTGGCGCGTCTGCGCCTGATAAAGCTCGTGACTGGCAATATTGCCGTTGTCGACGGCTACTACCGCGCCCGCGCCGCTGGCACTAAAGGTGAGTTGCTGGTCGGCATTGGGGCAGAGCACGCCGTTAGCATCAACCACGCGGGCCGTGATGTAGGCCACGTCGTCCCAGTCGTGGGTTAGCCGGGGGCGGTCGGTGCTCAGCACGATGCGGGCCGGTGGGCCGGCCGTTTTCAGCTCGTCGGTGGCCGCTACCTTGCCCTTGTTGCGGGCCACGGCGCGCAGGGTGCCCTTGGCAAACGTAACGTCCCAGGCGCGGGGCGAGTCGTCGGCCGGCTTGGGCTTACCCCCCAGGGACTTGCCGTTGAGAAACAACTCCACTTCGTCGCAGTTGCTGTACACCTGCACTTTGGCATCGTCGTAGGTGTCGAAGTCGGTAGGCGTCCAGTTGGCCACCCAGGCCCCGGCCCCGGCGTTTTCCGCTTTGCGCACCAGGCGCACCACGGGCTCGGCGCCCCACCAGCTCTGGCGCTGGTACGCGACGGGCCGCCAGTTGCCGGTCCGGTCAAACAAGCCCTGGCCGTTGGCGATTTCCGGCCAGTCGCCCTCGCCCAGGTAGTCGAAGCCGGTCCACAAGAACTGCCCGGCCAGGTAGGGCTTGTCGCGCAAAATCAGCCAGGCGGGCAGGTCGTGGCCGTTCTCGGTGCCGATGACTTTGCGGGTGGGCTTGGCCTCGTGGGCGGCCACCAACTCGGCATCCCGGTAGTTTTGGCCGACCACGTCCATGGTTTCCACGAAGCCGTTTTCGTAGACTTTGCTTTGGCCAGGGCGGAACAAGGCCATGGTCACCGGGCGGGTGGGGTCGGTTTGGTGCACCAGGTCCTGCTGCTGCTTATAAGTCTGGAAGCCCTCGGGACTGTTGAGGTTATCGCGAATTTCGTTGCCCACGCTGTAAAGCACGATGCTGGGGTGGTTGCGGTCGCGGCGCACCATGTCGCGGGTGTCGGCCTGCCACCAGTCCTTGAAAAAGCGGTTGTAGCCCTGCTCGGCGTTGTTTTTGGCCGCGGTCCAGGTGTCAAACGTTTCGTCGAGCACCACCAAGCCCATCCGGTCGCAGAGGTCCAAAAATTCGGGGGCCATCGGGTTGTGGGCCGTGCGGATGCCGTTGACGCCCACTTGCTTAAGCAACTCCAGTCGGCGCTCCCAGGCCCGCAGCGGCACGGCCGCGCCCAGGGCCCCGGCATCGTGGTGCAGGCATACGCCCTTGATTTTCAGGTTCTGGCCGTTCAGCCAAAAGCCGGTGGCGGCCTCAAACTTCACCTCCCGAATCCCGAAGGGCGTAGTTTGTTCATCCAGTACGGCTTTGCCAGCTAGCAGGCGCGTGGTGGCTCGGTAGAGCACGGGCTGCGTTAAACTCCAGCGCTGGGGCTTGGCTACCGGCAGGGTCTGGGTGAAGATCACGGTCTGGCCAGCCGCCACGGCCTGGTTGCTGCGGGTGGTAGCCACGGGCTTGCCGTTCGGGGCCAGCAGCGTGGTTTCCAGCGTGTAGGTGCCCGGCGCCGTGGCCTGGTTCTGCACTTCGGCCTGCACCTGCACCTGGGCCTGGGCGGCCGTGGCTTGCGGCGTGCTTACGAATACGCCGCCGTAGGTGAAGTGGGTAGGGGCCGTGCTCACCAGCCGCACGTGGCGGTAGATACCGGCGCCGGTGTAGTAGCGCGAGGCCGGCTGCACCGAGTTGTCGGCGCGCACGGCCAGCACGTTGGCCTTGCCCGGCACGAGGTAGGGCGTTAGGTCGTAGGCGAAGCTGCTATAGCCGTAGGGCCGCTGCCCGAGCTTGTGCCCGTTCAGCCACACCTCGCTGTTGGCCATCACCCCGTCGAATTCCACCCACACCTGGCGCTTGGTGTCGGCCGCGGGCAGGGTGAACTGCTTGCGGTACCAGCCCACGCCGCCGGGCAGGTAGCCGCCCCCGCGTGCGGGGGATTGGCGCGGTCGTACGGCCCGGCAATGCTCCAGTCGTGGGGCACGGCGACGGTTTTCCAGCCGGCATCATTAAAGGTAACTTGTTCGGCGCCGGGGGCATCCTGCAACGCAAAGCGCCAATCGGCATCGAAGGACGTGGTGAGGCGTGCGGGCGTCTGCGCGCGGGCGCTCACCGCGGCCAGCGCGGCGGTGAGTAGCAGCACGCTCCGCCGGGTAAGCGCCGGAATACGGAGTAGGGAAGGAGGCATGAGCAAGCAAGTCTGGTGGTTACTGGTCGGCAAGAACCACTTCGACCGGGCTGGAACTGTCCTGTACTTTGCTGGTTGGTTGCTCGCCCTGGCTTTCCCCGGGGTGTTCCCCGGGGTTGCTTGCGGGCTTGTTGGGAGAAGAAGTGAATTAAAAGCCAGCGGCCAGCCTTTTTGTCCGTCCCGGCATTGCGTGACGAATTGCGCGTTCTGCTCGGCTGAGCAGGACAGTACGGGTAACAATACGGGGGCCGTTGGTTGATTCTTATTCAGGCTGTAAAAGCAATAAGGTGTTCTAGGTTAGGTAGTAGAGGTAGTTAGGTAGTGGCCCGGGACCCTTACCGCTGAGTGCCGCCGGCCGGCCTTGGTGTTGCGGGCCGCGGGGCCGCCGACTAGGGAGAAGACGGCAGCAATCGACGATGCAGGCCGGAAACGGCGCTTCACCGGTCAGCCGGTAAGTGACATTAAAGGTCACCTACCTTTTTAGGGCGTAGTCCACCATCATTTTCTGGTACACGGGGTCCGATGCAGAACCCATGCCCCACCCGCCCCCGTGCACAATCACCAAGGCTGGCCACCGCTGATGGCCCCGCGCCGCGGGCGTAGCCAGGTCGAGCACCCAGGCGGGGCCGTTACCTTCCCGGTAACGAATGTCTTGGGCGACGGTAATCGGGTTGGCGTCCGCGTCCCGCATCCTATTGCTCGCACTATTTCCGGTTTTGGCCGCGCCGCGGCAGGAGGCAGCCGACAGCACCTTCTCGTGGGCGATAAAAGTGTTGGCGCAACCCCCGTTCCCGAACACAATCACCGGCGGCTGGCCCTCAGCCTTGGCGGCTTCAAGGTCTTTAAGCCGGTAGACGACGTACGCAGGCAAAGCGGCTTCGGTCGCGGCCATGGCTTTATGGGGCCACCGCTGCCGTTATCAACTACCTTGGAATCTATTACCTGCGCCAAGGCCGCCACCGTGCTTAGGCAAAGCAGCCCGGTGGTCGCAATGAATTTTCTCGTGCGGTCATGTGGGCGAATGAGACGGTTAATGCCGGGTGCACTAATACCTTTTTATTGACAATTAAGGCCTTGGTTTGGGGACAATCAGCCGTCCTGCTGCCGTTGCAACTAACTCTAGCCGGAATTAGAGCTCAACGCTACCCCGGAAAAGAGAGTTGATTGAACGCGGCGACGGCAGTCAACATACCGAGCACTCGTTTAAGCGTTTTCGTCTTTTGCGGCAGCAGGCTGGCATGGGCGGTGCATGAGAAAACCGCTGCGGCAGCACCCAGTTAGGCCAGGGGTGCAATGCTCTGCCTGCTAATCATCCATTTTTACGGAGTTACCCCAGGCAGTCTCTGCTATTTTGTTTGCAGCTGTAGGACGGTTACCGAATACGGGTCGAGCACTCGGGTGAAATGCGGCCCTACCCGTTTGATTTTAGACGTAGTTGGAATGATCTTTTTGGGTTCGGTTATACTATTGGTGTCCTCCGGCTTAACCCCTTTCAGCACCACCACTGTGGCGCTGGAAACCACTTTTGCAAGGCCCTGCAGGGTGACGTCAACGGGTTGCTTGGTGCCGAGGGTGTTAACCATTTTCAAGTACACCGTCCCCGTCTGATCGTTTTTCGTGGCGGCGTAGAACAGAGCAGGGACGGGCGCCGGAGTTTTCCCCTCCACACTGTCGCGCCGGGTGAGCGGGCGCTTGCGCAGCGGGATGCTGGCGCCCGTCGTGGGTACGATGTGGTCGCCCAGGTACTCGCTGAACATCTTTTGCACGTAGTACGAGGGCGAGCCGTAACTGGTCAGCGCATCGTACCCAATCAGGTCCGAATCCCACTGCCAGGCTTTGGGAGCAGTAGCCGTGGCCGTATTCACGTTGACAAACAAGGGGGCGTAGCACGACATTACAACCAGATCGGCGTTGCGCTCCATGCCGATCATCCAGGCGGCGTCGCCCAGGGCCGCGTTCAGATTCGTGGTGGGCAGGCCTTCGCGCGTCGCCCATTCGCCCACAAATATTTTGGGTCCGTTGCGGTCGTAGGCATCGTACTGGGCGGCGTTTTGCCACATATCCCAGGCATTGCGGTAATAGTGCTCATCCAGCAGCTCCGGTTTTTTCCCGCTGGTTACTTTCTGGGCAGGAAACTGCGCGTCGGCGATGGTGGAAATGCAGTGCAACTGGGGATATTTCGCTTCAATAGCTTCCCGAAACTGGTTGAACCGGCCATCGTAGCTGTTGGACCGGTCAAACCAGTCCTCGTTGCCAATCTCCACGTACCGCAGCTTGAACGGGGCGGGGTGCCCGTCGGCGGCGCGTTTGGCGCCCCAGTACGTGCTGGCGTCCCCCATCACGTACTCGATTTCGTTAAGGGCATCCTCCACGTGCGGCTTCAACAGGGGCCCGGCATCGATATGGTCGCCTTGCAGCGAATAGCCGGCGTACACCCCCAGCAGGGGCTCGGCCTTGATCTCTTCGCACCAAAGCAAAAACTCCAGCAGCCCCATGCCATCCGATGCGCGGTACCCCCAGGAGCCCCGGTGACCCGGCCGGCTTTCCAGTGGCCCCAGGGTTGTTTTCCAGGGGAAGGCATCGGTCAGCAGGGGGCCTTCCAGGTAGTTGCCGCCCGGGAAGCGCAGAAACTTCGGCTTCATGTCGAGCATCATCTGCGTCAGATCCGGCCGGTTGCCGTTGGGGCGGTTGTTGTACGTGGGCGGAAACAGCGACACCAAATTGAAGTAGTATAGGCCGGGGCGAGTAGTGGAAACCACGAACCGGGCATCTTTCGTGGGTTTTACGCTAGCCCCGGTGGTCAGCGTCACCTGGTACTTTTTCCAAAAGATGCTTTTCTCCAGGTTCACGGTGCCCGTGGCGTACACCGTTTTGCCATCGTTGCTTTCGATAGTCACCTGTATCGGGCCGGCGGTGTTATCCTCTATAACCGGCTTGGCGGGCGGGGTAGGCTGCCCGGGGCGGGGGCGGGGCGGGGGAACGCTGCCCCCGCCTTTCAGGTAGAAAGAAGCTTGGTAGGTGGTGGCTGGCTTCACGGGGATGCCCCAGTACCCTGCGTTGGCGATGCCGACCCGGCCGTCGGCCTTTTCCACGGTCAGACGCAAGCAGGTGGTCAGTGCCTCGTTGATGGCGTGTCGGCGCTCATCATACGGCACGTTGTCTTGGGTGGCGGCCATTAGTTGAATGGAGGCGTTGGAGCCGGTATTGTCCTGCACGAGGCTCCAGGCCTCGGGCGAGGTCGGATTATCCTTAAAGATGCGGTTGCGGATGAGTTCGGCATACAGCCCCCCATCGTAGGAATGGTTGATTTCCTCGGTCATCAGGCCGTAGAGCATGGGGCTGACCGCGGCACCCGGCTTCGTGAAGTCCAGCGTGAGCGTAGGCTTCTGGGCCTGTACCGGCGACAGCAGGGCAAGAATGCTAAAAGCGAGGATGCCAAGGGTTGCTTTGGCTTCGGCAAATGTGGTGTTAGTAACGGGTTTTTTCATAGGGGAGGTAGTTGAGAACGAAAGGCACTGGGCGCACTTGCTGCCAGCCCGGTTTCGGCAAGGCGACCAGCATCATTTACTCGCCATACTTGTCGAAGGGGTCGTTGGTAGAGAATGGTGATCGTGGGGATAAGGCGCTGGCCACCTACCACCGGATGGTACTTGCCAAAGCCGTATTCGTGCCCGCCCGTACTGCCCGAGCCCGTTGCCGATAGCTGCGGTGGTTATAGCTATCGGAATAGATGCAGAAGCCCGCCGGGTACAGGGAGTAGCGCGGCACTTGGGTTGTGTTAGCGGAAAAATGCTCATCAACGCATCGTAGTGCCTAGGCGAAACGCCTGGGCGTTGACAGCTCGAGGCATCAGAATGAGCCCGTGCGGGTTGTACAAACATATCTTTTATAAAGAAGTTACGCAATCGATTGAGTCGAAAAGTCAATGATACACCAAACTTTATAAGTCTATCTAAGCCATAAAGTTAACCACTCCCTAAAATCTCTGCCCGGCAATGGGCACAATCGAATGCGTAAAATCAGCGTTTGCTCGCCAAGCTTATTTGCCCCGATCTCAGGAAAGTGGAATAGGGTTGTGGCTAACAATGCAGCTCCCTAGCGATTTGGCCACCTGGCTCCGTAGCCGCCGGACACGCTAGGTACTGCTTGACTGCTGGGGACATAGGTGCGGCCCCTGCGTGAAAGCCCTGCCCAAACCCAAATAGCTGCCCGCGCAATAGGGCAGCCAGTCGCTCTCCTTCGTATTGCCATGGTACAGACCGACGACGAGCGCTACTGGCAGCAGGGAAAGGGTCTGCTAGAGGGGGAAGCTGAAAAGGACAGTATCTTCTTCTAACATAACTCAGCAACTGAACAACAACTCACGGCGGAAGCGGCGGCGCGCTGCTGAAGCCTTTCGGTTTGGAGCGTTGCGTCTGGGCAGTGAAAGTCAAAGCACGCAAGCTGCCGCGCGGCAGGTAGGCTATCAGCCCCAAACTGCTTTCCAAACGGCAGTAAGCCGGGTTTCCCGACTCGAGGTGGACAGTAAGGAAAATGCAACGGCGGCCCTGCGGGGAAGACCGGCTGAACGACTCTTGTTTCTCTACTGGAACGCGCCTCTCTAGAATGAAACAAGGAAGAGGGTAGGAGGCGGACGGAAGCGGGTCGAATGAGGGGAGCACCTGCGTGTTACGAGACACGCGATAAAGATAGTTTTCTATATCGAGCGCAAAGGCAATTGCCTTATCTTGAGAGAGATAAACGCCTCGCTCGCTTCCTGTCACGACCGCATTAGATAAGCGGCGTTGCGAGATGGGTTCTTTTTTTACTGCTAACCTCGGTTATGGTCCGTGGGGCGTCATTCTCGGCACCGGGTTTTCATCCCGGACGTAGTAATCAAAGTGCCTTTTCATTTCCGCAAAATACTGCGCTCCCACCTCTCTCAGCGCATGGGTGGCGCCTTCGTATAAAATGAAGCGCGTCGGGTGTTGGCACGCATATAATGCTTGAACCAGTTCCAGTGCTTCCGCCGCCGGCACTCGCCAGTCCGAGCTGCCGTGTTGAACAAGCAACGGCGTTGTTTTACTCATCTTGTCGGCCCAAAAAACGGCCGACCTCGCTTTTAGTACCGCCTCTTTGTTCGTCGCGTAACCCGGTATTACTTCCGAATACTCACTTTCCAAATCCGGCCGGTTTTTGATGTGGGTCACAGGATTGGTCACGCCCGAATTCACGGCGGCGGCTTTAAAGCGGCTCGTACTTTTCAGGGCCAGATACGTCATCATGCCGCCCCGGCTTCCGCCTTCTATCCCAATTCTTGACGTATCGGCATTGGGCACTTGGGAAAGCGCCGGAAGCAGATTCAGGACATCCTGCACCTCTTTTCCTCCGAGCTCCTCTTTCCCTTCTCCGCCATCGTTGCCTCGGTACTGACTGGCGATCACCACATACTTCCAGGTGGCCATGCGGCCCAGGGTATAAGCAATTTGAACCGTATCCCATTGGCCATACTCTCTATTGCCACCCCGGTTGGAAATGATACAAGGGTAGTTGCCCTTTTCCTTTGGCTCGGCCAGGTAGCCGGTCACCCGCAAGCCATCCGACAAATACGTAATCCGATAAAAAGCAACGCCTCGCAAATTCCTACTGAACTCGGGATTACGGCGCGCAAATTCTTTGAACACTCCTTCCGCTAAAAGGAAGGGCTTTTTACGGAGGATTCTCCCATCCTGCGCCCAACTCGAATGGCTGCTCAACAAAGCAGGAAGTATCACACCGATAGCTACTTTCATTCTTTTAGTTTTAGTGGTTATCACACAACAAGTAGCTAAGTGGCATAATCCGGTTATCTGCACTCTGGATGGAGTAGCCGGAGGCTTCCTCTGCTGCATGGTTTTTTCTACGAGTAGCTACTGCTTTACTTTCCTACTTTCCAGCCGGCTAGCAGGTGACGGCTAGTCCTCGTGTCTCCCCACTGCGACCGTACCCCGTGTTCCCTCGCTTTCCCTGAGGTGGTTGAGTAGAGCGGGCCAGATTAAGGCCTTGTCTTTGCTTGAGAAGGTCTAGCTACGTGGGGCAGATGCTACCACCGAATGCGTGCCGTTCTTAAGGGGGAACTAGCAACCCGCACCAAGAAGATAAGGAGCCGCGTTTTTAGGAGAGGGGAGGGGACGCCGGGGGGTGGCGCACTGCAGGGGCGGCCCCAAAGAAACGCAGGGCTAAGTAGCCCACCACCGGCATCTCCACCAGAAAGGCCAGCTTGCGCAGCCAGTCCGTGCGCCAGAGTTCGGCCAGCAGGGCCGCCGAATAGGCGCCTTGATCTAGCTGTTGCTCCAGCGGCAGCTGATAGCACAAAGTGGACGTCCAAGCCAAGGCATGGCAGCCCAGGAGCACCCACAGGCCCCAACGCGGCACCTGCGCGGGCCAACAGCGCAGCAGACTTACGGCCACGAGCGTGGTAACGATCATGGGCAGCACCAACACGGGCAGCGCCCGCGCCCCGGCCACCGTGTGCCACTGCGCGAACTCGGCCGGACTCAGATACGGCCCCAGATCCTGCCAGCTCTGGTAGTCGACGATTTCGGCCATCAGCGCGGCCCCACAACAGTAGCCGGCCAGCAACACATAGAGCACAAACAAGCGGGAGGAAGCAGACGCGGCCATGGCAGCTAACCAGTAAGAACCCCGGCGGAGTGCCGACGCGCCCAAACCTACATCGGCGTGGGCGCGGGGGCCTTGTAAAAATGGAACCTTAGCGCCGGCCGGCATAAAAATCAGCGGCCGCACTCGGCGCGTGCTGGTAGGTGGTGGGCGAGAGGCCGGTGAAGGCGGTAAAATCTTTGATTAGGTGGGCCTGGTCATAGTAGTTGAACTGGTAGACCAGATCCAGCCAACTCGGCGGGGGTGCCTGCACCAGGGCTTGATGCAGAGCATTGAAGCGCACGACCCGACTCATTTGTTTGGGGCTGCGGCCGACCTGCTCGGCAAAGTGACGGGCTAAAAATTGCCGGCTCACGCGCAACTCCCGTGCCCAAGCCTGTACCGCGCCCGCGCCCGGGTGCTGAGCCAGCTGGTGCAGGATATAATCGCTGTAAGTGGGCGACTGCGCCAGCACCGGGAGGCGGTCACTGAGAAAGGCATCCAACCGCTCGACGCGCGCCGCGGGGCTAAGCGCGTCCTGCAACTGCGCTTGCAGGAGGCGGACGGGTGGCCCGAAGAAAGCCTCCAGGTCCAACGGCTGGCTGGTAAGTTCGTGCATGGGATAGCGCAGTAAGTGGTGCACCACGCCGGGCCGGAAAAACACCCCGGCAATGCCGCAGGGGCGGGCAAGTGCAGCCGCCAGGGAGCAAAGGGCTGCAAGAGGGCATAGGCGGCGGGCAATACCCACGAGCAGGCCGCTTGCATGAACCCCGACGGGGCCTGGGTCTGGAATTGGAAGACAAACCCATCCAGGGCGTTGGGCGTGAGCAGATGCGTGAGCGGATGGGCATCGGCGGGCGTGGTTTCCACCAGCCAGTAGCGGGCCACGTAAGGGCGCAGACAAGGCGCGGGAGCAAACTCGTGGAAGGTCATACGGCCAGCAGCGCCGGGAGCGTGGGGCCCGGGCGTCGTGCAGAGGGAATATAAGGAAGAACCCGTAGCTAACCGAGCGATTATATCTAAAGCGCTTGCGTTATCGGCCGAAGCAGCTCGCTACCTCGACTTTACGTACAGGATACGCTCGTTTACACGAGGTAAAAGGGACCGTTTGTAGCGGAGTGAAGTTCGCGTTCCGTGGCTTGAAGTGAGGTGGATTTAGGAGTTTTTCCGTGCTATCTTCTACCAGCAGGGAGGGAATATAGCGGCTGAGCTACCTGGATGAAGCGGTGGGTTATGCGCATCGGAGCCCACGCTAGGAGACTTGCCTCGACGTGTCCTAAAAAGTCAGCATGAGGACCCCGGGTGAAACATTGATTCTATAGATGGCTCGCTGAGACGCTCCGCGTGGCTGGTTCACCAGGTCAAAGGCTAATCAAGCAGATGCTGTTATTCTAAGAAAAGACTCGTTTTTGTACGCACCTCATTTCTACTATTCCTCTCCCTGCGCACGATACAGGTAAGTACGCTTCGCTTGCAGCTAGGCGTGTCCTATACCTTATCTTCCGGCTTAGCTAACATGTTCCTCACGCAGGTAAGATGGCTGTGAACATAGAGCCGAGGTCGAGGGTTTTCTTCGCTGAGTATAAGACCACCCCTATGCCGTCGACAGGCTGGTGCAAGTAGCGGAACAAGTGGAAGAGTTGGTCTTGCTGGTCCTGCCGCAAGCCTAGACGCTCATGACCAGCCGACCGGGCTCGAGCCGGCTGCACACGTGCACGACCGGGATCAGCGAAGCCGACCAGTCAACTGCCGCTCGCTAGGAGCGGGGCAAAAGCGCTTGGGCATAAGTCACAGACCCAAAACCCACGGAAGTTCGACGCGCTGAGCCGACCGAAGTATCTCTACCACGCAAGTATTATGCGGTAGTGATGCTTCGGCCCGCTCAGCCCATCCTTTTTTTGCTTTGTAAACACATGAGCTTGACTCCAGCAAACATATTTTGGCCGCGTTCCAACGCTACTTTTCTGTGTTGTACTTGCGCAGATACTCGCGCACTTTTAGGCCGGATTCTTTCAAGTCTTCATCCTTCCAGTGCCCGGTGGCGCTGGCCGTTTTTTTGAGAATAGAGCAGGTTTCGTCTTTGTCCGATACCGACCAGGTAATCCAGCTTAGGCGGTTGGCTTCCATCCAGTCGATGTATTCTTGCCAGGCCGCGTAGTTGAGCGGGCCGTCGCCAGATGCCTCCATGCCCGCCGACTCGGAAATGAAAATCGGGAGGCCGCTTTTAAGGGCCTCGTCAGTGCGGTCACGCAGGGCTTTTTGATGCGTGGCGGCGTAGAAATGCATCGTGTACATCAAGTTCTGCTGGCCCTTGATGGGGTTGGCAGCAGGCAGGTTGACGTCCTGGTCCCAGTGGGGTGAGCCGACCAGAATGATATTGTCGGGGTCGTTCTGACGAATCACTTTGATAACTTCTTCTGCGTAGGCTTTCACCTCGTCCCAGGTCTCGTCGTCCGGCTCGTTGAACACCTCATAAATGACGTTGGGGTGCTGGCCGTACTTCTTGGATACTTCCCCGAAAAAGGCCTTGGCTTCCGCTAGGTTGACGTTGTGGCTGTGCCAGTCCACGATAACGTAGAGGTTGGCCTTGATGGCGCCATCAATCACCGCCGTGATGCGCTCTTTCGAGAAGGCCGGGTCTTTCAGGTAGCTCCGCTCACCTACTTCGATACCCATGGCGGCGCGCACCACGTTGCAGTTGAAATCCGCTTGCAGCCACTGCACGGCCCGCTCGTTGTAGAAGCGCGGCCACAAGCTGTGCCAGCCGAAGCTCAGTCCGCGCAGCACGACGGGCGCCCCGTTCTTATCTACGAGTTGGGTGCCTTTCACGCTGAGCTGTCCGTGCTTGCTCACGAATTTCGGCTTCTTGCTAGCGGCCGCTACAGCTACCGGGAAGTGGCCGGGTTGCTGACGCGCCGCCGCGGGCAGCAGCATAGCGCCTAAGCATGAAAGCGCAATAATTTTTTGGAAGCCCCACATGGATTTCATTGTTACTTAACGGGATAAACGCGAGCCGCCCAGCCACCGCCGGGGCTGAGGGCAATTTTCAGTTGGTCTTTCGCCGACAATCTCACTGTCTCGCGCACGTAGTCGGTAGCGTCACGGTCGGCATTCACGCCATCCCGAAAAATCACGGCTTCGTAGCTGCCCTCGCCGAGGAATGAGCAGTCCAGGGTTATTTCGCGAGCGTTCCAGTTGCTCATGGCGCCCACGTACCAAGTATCGGCCTTCTTGCGGGCTAGGGCCACGTACTCGCCGACTTTGCCGTCGAGGGCCACCGTTTGGTCGAAGGTGGTGGGCACCTGGGCGATGAAATCGGTGCTTTCCGGTTCCCTTTTGTAGGCCGTGGGGCTGTCCGACAGCATCTGGAGCGGGGCCTCAAATACCACGTACATGGCCAACTGGTGGCAGCGCGTGCCCTGGCTCATAGGCAAGGTATGGCTGAGGTGGTATTCCGCTTTGGTGGCATTGCGCATGGCGCCGGGCGTGTAGTCCATGGGCCCGGCCATCATCCGGATGAAGGGCAGGGTCACGTCGTAGCGCGGCACGTCGTCGTCGGGTGTCCACTTAGAGTTTTCGAGGCCCTTTACGCCTTCGTAGCCGATCACGTTGGGGTAAGTGCGCTGCAGCCCATCAGGCTTGTGCATGCCGTGGAAGTCTACCAGCAGCTGGTAGTCGGCGGCTTTGCGGGCCAGCTCGTAGGAGGAGCGAACCATCTTCTGATCATCGCGGTCTAGAAAGTCTATCTTAAAGCCCTTTACGCCCATGGCCGCGTATTGTCGGTAGGCCTCGTCCATTTTTTCGGTGAGCGAGCGCCAGTTGGCCCACAGAATGAGACCCACGTTCCGCTGCTTGCCATAAGCGATGAGCTCGGCTAGGTCGATCTTCGGGGAAATTTTCAGAAAGTCAGTCTCCTCCGACCAGCCCTCATCCAGAATGACATACTCGAGCTTGTTGGCCGCGGCAAAGTCGATGTAGTACTTGTAGGTAGGCGTGTTTAGTCCGGCCCGGAAGTTGACGTGCGTAATGTTCCAGTCGTTCCACCAGTCCCAAGCCACTTTGCCAGGTCTTATCCAGCTCACGTCCTTCACCCGCGATGGCGACGCCAGCTTGTATACCATGTCGTTGTCGGCCAGCTGCTTGTCTTCCGAGCTAATGACCACGGCCCGCCACGGGAACGTGCGCGAGCCCCGGGTCCGGGCGATGTAGTTTTCGCGGCGCGGCACCACCAGTTGAATGTTATGGAAGCCACCGGCCTTTTCCTCGGCGGGGTAGCGGGCAAAGTCGCCGTGCAGGCTGGTAGCCGGCACCTCATTGCTTTCAAGGAACATGCCGGGATAGTCTTCCACGTCGGCTTCCAGAATCACCGCCTTTTTTTGCTCGCCCACGGCTACCAGCGCCGGCAGAAAAGCTAGCGAGTCCTTTTTTGCACGCGACAGTTTTTGGACCGAATACAAGCTCTCAAACGACGACATATAAGGGTCAGTCGGCACCCGTAGGTCACGCACGAACGGGATTAGCGTCTCGTAATCCTGGGCAAAGTTGAAGGTCGCCTGCTCAGTAAGCACCGTCAGTGCACCTTTCCGGCTCGTGAAAAAGCGGTATGCCACGCCGTCATTATAGGCCCTGGCAACCAGGCCATAGCCGCCTTTCAGCGTCAACGTTAGCTGATTGTACTGGTCAGCAATTTGGCTTCTCTTGTAAAATGGCGACGCAATGGTGGTTTTTACGGCAACCGTTTTAAAGCCGCTCACTACAGAATTTTTGCCAAGCACTTCCCCGTCGGCCAGCACCAGCGAGATTTCCGAAGGCGTGATAACAGCCGTAGTTTCGTGCTGCACCGACCAGCGCAGGGTGGGGCCGGTTTGTACCAGCAGGTCCAGCTTGCCGTCAGGCGACTTCAGGTGGTAATCAGAGCTTCGCTGGGCGTGCCCAACAAAGCTGGATAAGGCAAAGAGACCTAAGAGTGGGAGGCGGGAGAGCATAGTAGTGCGGCAAGGCCAGTAAGCATAAGCGCGAACGGTAAGGGCATGATGCCTAGCAAAATTGCTTAAGCAATGCCAATAAACAACATTTGAATCAAATGTGGTGACCCTCATTCATTACATCTAGGTATCGATTTACACATAATAGCAGCATCCCTAACTAAGATATAAAAGCTTGCTAATTAACATGTTGCAGTAGCAATTGTGTTATTTTTTCCGCAGTTTCCGATATTTTAATACAAATAAATGATATAATATCATTATACAATAAGCAAAAAACTATCGCACCTTTGGCCTTCTACCTCTCACCTAATATTATCAGCAATGAGAGCCTTCTTACCGCCTGCCCGTGTGCTGCCTTGCAGCCCTACCGCAGCTTTTGTTCAACTCCAGGTTGGGCAAAGCTTCGTGCCCCCTGCCACGGGGGTGCCCCTACCCGGAGCAGCCAGCCTAGTGAAGAGCATTACTAAGGGGACAAGTGCCGGTGCCAACAACTGTCTTTCCTCGGCTAAGGCTACTAGTCAATGTTACTACTTTGGTAATAAGCTCAGGATGAGTTAAAACCTAGGAAATGCCCAATGTAACGCAAACTAACTTTCGCAACTTCTTGGATGCTAATGGCTAGATGCTGGATGATGTGAAATCGGCAGCAAGTGTTACTAAGGCTCAATCCATGCAAGTGACCTCTTCTAATCCGTACAAATCCTACAAGGCCTAGTGGCAGGCCTCGACATTACGTCTAACAGTGGCCAGCCGGGCTCAGGCACCCGCATTCAGGTACGGGAGAGTAGGCATCATCAATAAAAGAAGCCCGCTGTGCGTGCAGGACGGCGGGCAGGACAGCGACATCAGCTTTTTGCTTTAATACCGGCTGCCACCAGTTGAAGTGGCTACCTGTGCCCACGCGTAATGCATTACGGGTAACGTCGGAAATACTATTCCTTGCTGCCAATTGCACTGCAATGATTTGAAAAATAGAGCTTAATGCAAGGCCTTAGTGGTTAAGCCAGCTCTCCGTCTGTGTCACAATCGGCCGCATTCCAGAACTGTTGCGTCAGCAGTAATGGTCGAATGCGGCTGGTTATGAGTTGCAGCACATGATGTGCGACTCAGCCCCTTCTTTCTTCAACCAGCTTTCCCGCTTTTTCATTTGTGCATCAATTTTCCACCATTTTTTTAGGTTTCGCGGGCCTTTTGTCTTTGCTGTCTTTGCCGCCGGCAGTAGCACAGCAAGCCGCAACTGCTCCTGGCTTAGCTAGCAACAAAACCATTCAGCCGATTCTCACGGGCTGGCGCTTTCGCCAAGCAGGCAAAGACAACTGGGCTCCGGCTACAGTACCCGGCTGCGTACACACGGATCTATTGGCTACCAAGCAGATAGAAGACCCGCTGTACCGCGACAACGAAATGAAGCTACAGTGGATAGGCCACACCGATTGGGACTACGAAACAACCTTCGACGTGACGCCAGCTATGCTCCAGCGTCAGCACTTAGAACTGGTCTTCAAGGGGCTTGATACCTACACGGATGTCACGCTCAACGACCAAGCCATTTTGCACACCGACAATATGTTTCGGGAATGGCGCATTGAAGCTAAGCCTCAGCTGAAGGTTGGAACCAACCGCTTACTGGTACACTTCCGCTCACCGCTGAATGAGGTAGCCGGCCTACCTCAGAAGTATGGCTACAATCTATTTGCTATTAACGATGAACAGGCCATGGGAATCGTGGGCGAGAAAGGCCCGGTGCTAAGCCCTTACACCCGCAAAGCACCCTACCATTATGGATGGGACTGGGGACCTAGGTTTATTACCTCCGGCATTTGGCAGCCGGTACAGCTCGAAGCCTGGGACGCCGCCAAAATCACCGATTTTCACGTAGTGCAGCGCCAATTAAGCCCCCAAGCCGCGCAGCTTAGCCTAGTTCTGACGTACGAAGGCGCGGCCGCCGCTAGCGGCCCCGCAACCTTGGTAGTTGAAACAACCAGCCCGGATGGGAAGCCCGGCCCTCGGGTTGAGCAGGCCGTAACCTTGCAACCCAACCGCCACGCCTTAACGGCCGACTTGCGCTTACCTAGCCCGCAATTATGGTACCCAGCTGGCTACGGCGCCCAGCCGCTTTACTCCTTTACCGCTCACTTGGTGCAGAGCGGCAAGCCCCTTGACGACGCGCGTACGCGCATTGGTTTGCGCACCGTGGAGCTACGCCGCGAAAAGGATGCGTATGGCAAATCCTTCGAGTTTGTGGTAAATGGCATTCCGATTTTTGCCAAGGGCGTGAACTGGATTCCCGCCGACATTTTCCAGACGCGCGTCACCAATCAGCGCTACCACCGGCTGCTGCAAGCCGCCAAGGACTGCAACATGAACATGGTGCGCGTATGGGGCGGCGGCATCTACGAGAATCAATATTTCTACGACACCTGCGACGAAATGGGCTTGCTGGTGTGGCAGGACTTTCTGTTTGCCTGCTCGTTCTACCCCGGGGACGAGGCCTTCAACAACAACGTGCGCGAGGAAGTCACCTACCAAGTGCGCCGTCTGCGCGACCACCCAAGCATTGCTATTTGGGTGGGCAACAACGAGAACGAAGTTGCCTGGCAGCAGTGGGGCGTGCCCGAAAAAATGGGCGTGCACAAGCTGGAAGTGTGGAGCAACTACCTCAAGCTCTACCGCGACCTGATTCCGACGGTGCTGAAGACGGAAGACCCTAGCCGGCCTTACCTGTCATCGAGCCCCTCGGCCGACTTCGAAGACATGGCCGGTTCGCAAACCAACGGCGACATGCATTATTGGGACGTGTGGGGCGGTACGGCGCCCATCGCCAACTATGAAAAGCAGGTGCCCCGCTTTATGAGCGAGTACGGCTTTCAGTCATTCCCGGAGCTGAAATCCGTGGCCCAGTTCACCTTGCCCGCCGACCACGACATCGCCTCCCCCGTGATGAAGGAGCACCAGCGTAGCGCCGTGGGTAATCCGCGCCTGAAAGAGTATTTGCTGCGCGACTACAAACAACCCAAGGACTTCGCCTCCTTTCTGTACGTGAGCCAAGTGCTGCAAGCCCAGGCCATTAAGCTCAGCGCCGAGCACCTGCGCCGCAGCCGTCCTCGCACGATGGGTTCGATGTACTGGCAGCTGGACGACTGTTGGGGCGTGGCCTCGTGGTCGAGTATCGACTATTACGGGCGCTGGAAAGCGCTGCAGTACTACGCCAAGCGCTTCTACGCGCCCGTGCTGGTGAGCCCTCACGAAGAAGGCGACCAAGTGCGCTTCTACGTGGTGTCGGACCGCACCACAGCTACGCCCGCCAGCTTGCAAGTACGCTTGCTTGACCTTAACGGGAAGGTACTGCACAAGCAAACTGCCTCCGTGCAAGTAGCCCCGCTAACTAGCCAGGCGTACCTCGATATTCCGAAGGCCACGCTGCTCAACGGCCATGACCCCAAGCGCGTGGTGCTGCACTGCGGATTGACGGCCGGCAACCAACCGCTTTCGACGAACACGCACTATTTCGCTTCACCCAAGGAAATGGCGCTGCCTAAAGCCACTATCACCGCCACTTGGGCCCGCACCACCGACAGCACTTACCAGGTCACCCTCAAGAGCAAGACCCTTGCACGGGAAGTATGGCTGTCCCTGAGCCAAGGCGACGGCTTTTTTGAAGACAACTATTTCGACTTGCTGCCCGGGGAAACCAAAACTTTGACTTTTAAAAGCGAAGGCGAAACCTCGCCCAACGAACTCCGCAAGCGCCTAGTGGTGCGCACTCTAGCCGACGCGTTCTAAAGTGCCTAATGGCTTACCGAGTAGCCTTCCCCAATAGGAGCAGCACACTGCCCTGGAAGCGACCCGCAAGTCGGTAGAACAACTAAAGAATGAGAAGAACCCCCGAACCTTAACCCTCGACATGGTAAAGCAGCTGCTCGCATTAGACTCCGCCGAAGCCCAATAGCCAGCCGAGGGGCTGACCAGCTACCCCGCTTTGAAGCGCGAGTGGCCGAGATCTAGAAGTCAGCTGCTGGCCAATAGCTTTCACCCGAAGCAGGCCCCCGCGTAGTTCCGTTGCCCATCGTATGTCTTTCCTTTTTATGTACCTCAGCAACCCTAAGAAACTGCTAATGATGCTAACCGCCAGCCTAGGCTCGACGGCTCACGCAACGGTGCGCCTGCCGGCGCTGGTGGGCAACCACATGGTTGTGCAGCGCGACGTGCCGGTGCCCGTGTGGGGCTGGGCGGCGTCCGGCGAGCAGGTAGGGGTAACCTTCCGGGGGCACAGCTACTCAGCCACTCCCAATGCGGCGGGACGGTGGCAGGTAACCCTACCCGCCACGCCGGCTGGTGGGCCGTACACGATTACTATCAAAGGGCAGAATACGCTCACGGTGGAAGATGTGCTGGTAGGCGACGTGTGGCTAGCTTCCGGTCAGTCGAACATGGAGCTGCCGCTGCGCGACAAAAACGCCCCGGCCCCTGGGGCGTACCCCCTGATTCTGAATGCCGAACAGGAAGTAGCCATGGCCAACTTCCCGCAGATCCGGCAGTTTACGGTGCAGAAAGTGGTGGCGTATCAGCCCCAAAAAGAGAGCGAAGGCTATAGTTGGCAGGTGTGCAGCCCCGCCACCGCCGGTAGCTTCTCGGCCGTGGCGTACTTTTTTGCCCGCGACTTGCACCAGCACTATCACGTGCCGATTGGGATAATCAGCAGCCCCTGGGGCGGTACGCCGGCCGAAGCTTGGGTGAGTGCCGAATCCCTGCGTCAGCTGCCCGATTTCCAAGCCCCACTAGCCGCTTTAACGCAGCGCCCGGCTCGCCCGGCTACGCCCGAGAAAGATGCTCAAATTACGCCTACCGTGCTCTACAACGGCATGATAGCGCCCTTGCACCCCTACGCGCTGAAGGGGGTTATCTGGTACCAGGGTGAAAGCAACACCGGCCGGGGCGCGCAGTATCGCACCCTGTTTCCAGCCCTTATCCGTGATTGGCGCGCCCATTGGGGAGTTGAGTTGCCCTTCTTGTTTGTGCAGCTCGCCAACTTCACTAAAACTCTACCCTTGCCCGGCCCTTCCGACTGGGCCGAAGTGCGCGAAGCCCAGGCGCTGGCGCTGGCCCTACCCCGCACGGGCATGGCCGTGGCCATCGACCTAGGCGACCCCGACGACATTCACCCCGCCAATAAGCAGGACGTGGGTCACCGCCTAGCGCTGGTAGCACGCCAAGTGGCGTACGGCGATAAGAAAATAGTAGCCACCGGCCCCACTTTCCAACGCATGCGCGTGGACGATAAGCAGGTGCGCCTGACGTTCGGCAACACGGGCTCGGGCCTGATGCTGAGAAGCGGAACCACGACGCTCAGTGGCTTTGCCGTAGCCGGGCTTGATGGGCAGTTTCATTGGGCCGCCGCGACACTTGCCGGTCCAACCAAAGTGGTGTTGACTTGCGCGGCCGTACCGGTGCCAGTAGCCGTGCGCTATAGCTGGGCCAACAACCCCCTGGGCAACCTCTACAACCGCGAAGGCCTGCCGGCGGTGCCGTTCCGTACCGATGTGCCAACGGGCGCGGCCAGCAAACTCTAGCTTCTTTACGATGCGTTCTCTGCTTTCTCACCTGAAATACGTCGCCGCCGTGCTACTGGTTCTGTCGCTGCCTACGTTGGCAGCACAGCCGCCCAAGCCGACTACCTTCTATGCAGCCGACAACCAGAATATTCAGTACACTGGGCGCATCGATTTCAGCGACGTCAAAAAGCCCCGCTGCTGGGCGCCAGGGGCGTACTTCACCGCTCGGTTTGCGGGACCGTCCTGCGCAGTGGTCGTCAACGATGAGATGCTGTGGGGCAAGCACAATTACCTGGAAGTGGTAGTAGACGGCAAGCTGTCACGCCTACTCTTAACGGGGAAAGAAAACACGGTGACCGTAGCCGAGAATCTACCCGGCCAGGTCCACACGCTCACGGTGTGCAAAAACACTGAATCGAACATCGGCTACCTGGAGTTTGTGGGCCTGCACTGCGCCCAGCTGCTTCCCCCGGCGGCCCGGCCTACGCGGCGCATCGAGTTTATCGGCAACTCCATCACCTGTGGCACGGGCAGCGATGAATCGGTGGTGCCGTGCGGGAAGGGGCAATGGCAAGATCAGCACAATGCCTACCAGGCGTATGGCCCTACCACCGCCCGGGCCCTAAGCGCCGAGTGGCAGCTAACCGCAGTATCGGGCATCGGCCTGATGCACAGTTGCTGCGACTTACCGCTGGTTATGCCCCAGGTATACGATAAAATCAACCTGCGCGAGAACCTGCTGCCGTGGGACTTCCGCCGCTACCAGCCCGACCTAGTCACCGTTTGCCTGGGTCAAAACGACGGGGTACAGGACTCGGCGGCGTTTTGCCGCAATTACCTATCGTTTCTGCAGAAACTGCGCCGGCACTACCCCAAGGCGCAACTGGTGTGCCTGACCAGTCCCATGGCTGACGCCCGGCTCACGACCGTGTTGCAGCGTTACTTAACGAGCGTAGTTGCGCAGGCCAACGCGACGGGCGATGCGGGGGTGCATAAGTTTTTCTTTTCGCGCAGCTATACCAGTGGCTGCGACAGCCATCCTAGCCTGGCAGAGCATCAGCTTATTGCCGCTGAGCTCATCGCCTACCTAAAGAGCAGCCTGGGGTGGTAAGCAGCATTTGCTTCTCCTTTCTCAACTATAGGAGGCGCTGGTTTTCCGGCAACTCTCCAACTAATATTTACTACATGGCACACTTCAATCAACAACACAACCTGTGGGGTATCGACCTGGGCGGCACTAAAATAGAGGGTGTCATTTTAAAGTCGGCCCAAGAACCGGAGGTCTTATTCCGGCACCGTGTACCCACGGGGGTAGCGCACGGCTACAGCCACATCCTCGGCCAGGTAGCCCAATTAGTGCAGCACCTGGAGGCGGCAGCCGGCTACCGCGCCGAGCAAGTGGGCATTGGCACGCCCGGCACGACCATCCCGAAGTCGGGGCTTATGAAGAACTGTAATGCGACGGTGCTCAACGGCCAGCCCGTGCGCGCCGACCTCGAGCAACTGCTGGGTATGCGCGTAGCCCTGGCCAACGATGCCAACTGCTTCGCCCTGGCCGAAACCCGGCTGGGCGTCGTGAAAAAGCGCTTTCCCAATGCCAAAGTGGTATTCGGCATCATCCTCGGTACCGGCGTGGGCGGCGGCCTAGTTGTGAACGGACAAATTCTGGAGGGCTACCACGGTATTGCCGGCGAGTGGGGCCACAACTACCTGAGTACGATGGGAGGGGACCTATGCTTTTGCGGTAAAACCGGTTGCACGGAAAGCATTTTGGCCGGTCCATCCTTGGAGCGGTTTTATGCCCGCCACAGCCAGCAGCCGCGTAGCCTGCCAGAAATAGTGGAACGCGCCGGCCGGGGCCACGACGCCGCCGCAAGCCAAACGATGGAGCGCCTGCTCAACTTTTTCGGGCTCGCGCTCAGCAATGTAATCAACCTTCTTGACCCCGATGTGATTGTGATTGGCGGCGGGGTAGGCAACATTGACTGTCTCTATGAAGCAGGCGTCGCTAAAATTCAGCAACACATTTTTGACCATCAGTTTGAGGCGCCGATAGTTAAACCCCTCCTCGGTGACAGCGCAGGCGTGTTTGGGGCGGCCTACTTGGTTGCGGAGCCCGTGCCAGTTCCGGCGTATGCAGCTTGAGCAATGCCGTAGGCTGCGGCCGAGCAAATACGTTGTCTTGCGGGCTTGGCCTTCGTCCATAGAGCCTAGCTAAAGTTGTCTCGTCCGTAGCCGTAAGTGAGCCCGTCGCTTTGTGGTGTTGCTTGCTGGTCTATCACCATAGTAACCTTAGTCATCGTATGCTTTTTCGGAATCTTTTCTTTATCAACTTGCTGTGCTGGGCGCACTTTTCCTTTGCACAAGCCCCCCCTGAACCGGGTAGAGAACGGTATTCAATGGATGCTCACTGGCGCTTTGCCCTGGGGCACCCCTTCGACACCAACCAGGACTTTACCAACGGCACCAGCTACTTTTCCTATTTCGCCAAGGCCGGCTACGGCGACGGAGCGGCAAGTTCCACGTTCGATGACCGGGCTTGGCGCCAGCTCGATTTGCCGCACGACTGGGCCGTCGAGCTGCCATTCGACAGCACTGCCCAGCACAGCCACGGCTACAAAGCCACTGGCCGCAACTTTCCAGCGACCAACGTGGGGTGGTATCGCAAAACGTTTACCATCCCGGCTACCGATCTTGGGCGGCAGCTGGCGCTGGAATTTGATGGCGTGTACCGCAACTCCAAGGTTTGGGTGAACGGCCACTACCTCGGCACCGAGCCCAGCGGCTATAACAGCTTCCGCTATGACATCACCGACTACGTCAACTACGGCGGCAACAACGTAGTGGCCGTGCGGGCAGATGCCACCATGCCCGAAGGCTGGTTTTACGAGGGCGCGGGCATTTACCGGCACGTATGGCTCACCAAAACCAACCCCGTGCACGTCGCCCCCAACGGTACGTGGGTCACGGCCCGGGTGGCCGCCACGACGGCCGCTATCACGGCCCGGGTTAACCTTCTGAACGAAGGAAAGAAGGCGCAAACCTGCGCGGTTACGCAAACCATCCTCGACGCCCAAGGTCGCGTGGTAGCCAGCAAAAAACAGGACGCCGTATTCCTGTCGCCGTTTCAGCCGCGAGAAATCACGCTGCAATTGCCGGTCGCCGATGCCAACCTGTGGGATTTGGCAGCGCCTTACTTGTATACGTTGCGCACGACCGTTCTTCTAGATAATCAGGAAGTGGACCGTTACGACACGCCGTTTGGCATTCGCACCGTCCGGTTTGATGCCAAAGAAGGTTTTTTCCTGAATGGCAAGCCCGTAAAACTGAAGGGTACCAACAACCATCAAGACCACGCCGGGGTAGGCACAGCCCTACCCGACGAGTTGCAGTATTTCCGCATTAAGGCGCTGAAGGCTATGGGCTCGAACGCCTACCGCTGCTCGCACCACCCGCCCACGCCCGAGCTGCTGGCGGCCTGCGACCAGCTTGGTATGCTGGTGATTGACGAGAACCGCTTAATGGGCACCAATTACCAGATGCAGGAAGACTTGCGCGACATGATCCTGCGCGACCGTAACCACCCGAGTATCATTAGCTGGTCGATTGGCAACGAGGAATGGGGCATTGAAAACAGCATCAGGGGCGCGCGCATCGCCACCACCATGCAAACCTACGTGCACAGCCTGGATTCAACGCGGCTCTGCACGGCTGGTATCAGCGGCGGTTTTCAAAGCGGCATTT
Organism: Hymenobacter volaticus; assembly: GCF_022921055.1. Lineage (GTDB taxonomy): Bacteria > Bacteroidota > Bacteroidia > Cytophagales > Hymenobacteraceae > Hymenobacter > Hymenobacter volaticus. The sequence goes on along the minus strand of NZ_CP095064.1, from coordinate 37,444 downwards.
CCGATGTGGTGGAAGTGATGGGCTACAACTACCTAGGCAACGGCGACGTTGACGCGCACCACCGGCGGTTTCCGGCCCAGCCGGGCATGGGCACCGAAGAAGGCTCCACGTTTGCCACCCGCGGCGAGTACGTAACCGACGCGCAAAAACACTACGCCGCCGCCTACGATCAAAAGCCCCGGCCTGCTTTCTACAGCATCGAGGAAGGATGGCGCTTCTACGCCGAGCGCCCCTATCTGGCCGGCATGTTTATCTGGACGGGCTTCGATTACCGCGGGGAAGCCACGCCTTACCGGTGGCCGTCGGTAACGTCCTACTTCGGCATGATGGACTTGTGCGGCTTCCCGAAGGATAACGCGTACTACCTCCGGTCGTGGTGGAGTCAGCAGCCGACCCTGCACTTGCTGCCGCACTGGAACTGGCCGGGTCGCGAGGGCCAGCCCATCGAGGTGTGGGCCTACAGCAATTGCGACGAAGTCGAGCTGTTTCTAAACAAGAAGAGCCTGGGCAAACAGGCTGTGCCGCGCAACTCCCACGTGGCCTGGAAAGTCAACTACGCGCCGGGCACGCTGGAAGCTTATGGTTACAAAAACGGCCGCCAGACGCTGCATGAGGTCGTCCAAACCACCGGTCAAGCCGCTGGCATTCACCTGACGCCGCATAAAGCAACCCTTAAAGCCGACGGCGAGGACCTGGCTGTGGTGACGGTGGCCGTTGCCGACCATCGCAACTTAACCGCACCGACCGCTAACGAGCAAATCACCTTTTCCGTGACTGGTCCCGCCAAGATTATCGGGGTTGGCAACGGCAACCCTACTTCGCTGGAAAAAGAGAAGTTCGTGGAAGCTATCCAAGTGGCAGCTATTCAAGGCATGCAGGAAACGCCCGTATCTGGTTTGGCGGCGGGCGTAGCGGCGAGTAAGCAGAATCAACCAGCAACTTGGCAACCCGCATTCGTAAAGCGCGACTACAAAAATCTAGCTCCCGCTTACCGCCACCAAGGTAGCTTCGAGTTGCCAGTTGATTTTGCCAAAGGCCAAGTCACATTCTTCTACAATAGCATTGGTCAGCAGCAACACCTTTATATCAACGGCCAGGAAATAGCCAAAGACCTGAAGCAAAGTGCGGAAGGCAACGTATTTCATCTGGCCCCGACCCTCTTGAAACCCGGCCGGAACACCATCGAGATAGTGGCGACTCCCCTGACGAAGGAGCACGACTGGGATGTGGTGAACACCAACCCCGGTACCATCCAGGTGCTTACCCCAGCGGCTCCCTGGAAACGCAACACGTTTAATGGCCTGGCCCAAGTGTTGATTCAAACCACTAAAGAGCCCGGCACGGTGACCCTCACTGCCACGGCAAAAGGTTTAAAAACGGCTGCGCTCAAGTTGAAAGTTGAAAAAGCAACAGCTCGTCCCGCTGTGCTTTAACCGAGAGCATAGCTTGGCCTAATTGTGAAGCAGACTCAGGTAATAAAAAACGGTCATGCTGCGACAAGTGCGGCATGACCGTTTTTTATTACCTGAGTTGTTGATAGAAACTAAGAGCACAGCGCTTAGTAGTAACTATTCAATAACCAAGACTTGTCTCCCGCTTCGATCAGCCACAATGCAGCCTGTACATGACAGTTTGTAGCGATACTCTTATGCTTCAAATGATAGCGGCAGAGCCTACTTAGTCATCAGGGTGGTATAGGTGCCGGCCTCCAGCGCAAACTGGGCCGTGCCTTTCTTCACCTTGACAGGCTTGCCTTTTTGCATGGCGCGGGCTTGGTCGGTGGTGTAAACGCGCAGCTTTTTCACCGTTGCGGGTACGCCGGTTAGCGTTGCGCGGCGAGTAGCCCCGTTGTTGACGAGGTGCACCACATAAGTGCCTTTCTGGTTGTTGCCCAGCGCCGCCGCGGCTACGTCAGGCCGGTCGGCGGTGATGGGCAGGGCCATCACGTTTTCAGGAGTAGATGCAAATTGCTTCAGGTTCCAGAAACGCTGCGTAGGTCGCAGCGGCGTGTTATCGCCGAAGATGCCGCCGCCCGCCATGGGTGAATAGTCGGCCGTGAGCTGCCACTGTAGGATAGTAAACGGCTGGCACACGGCCAGCAGCCGCATATACAAGCTGATTTCTTCCAGGGCATAAGTCGGCTCCAGAAAAATAGCTGGGTAGCCCCAGGCCTGCGCGTCGATGCTGCCCTCGCCCACAATCAGGGGGAGTCGAAGCTGCTCGGCCGCCGCCGCCCATTTTTGCAAAGTTTCGGTTTCCCAGCCTCGCCACGAATGAAACGACACGGCCCCGATGTAGGGGTGCGTGCTGGCATCCTGCAAGGCCGGCGTCATAAATTCATAGCTGTTCGCGTCCGAGTTATCCCCCAGCAACAGTTTGGTTTTCAGGCCCCGGCTAGCGAAGTACGCGCCGAGCTCTTTGATGAGCTGGGCGTGTTCCTGACCGGTCTGGCGGATGTTGATCCCAAGGTCCGACTCGTTAAAGGAAAACAGCGCCACGTCCACGGCGTACTGGTCTTTGAGGTACTGAATGTAGTCGGCAATAGATTTATAGCTGGCCGGCAACTTACTTGGTTCGAGGGGGTTGCCCCACTTGCCGTCCGGCCCGGGGCCGCTACCCCGCGCGGGGGTGCCCACTACGGCCCAGGCCGGCGCCGACCAAGCCGAGAGAATAATGGGAATACCCTGCTTGCTGAGCTTCTGTGCCATTTCCATCGACTCGCGTACGTGCGGGTGCAGCTTGCCTTGCCGGGCCGCCGCCGTGGGATCCTGGTCTTGGAGGGGCTGCCACAGTTGCCAAGGCATCTCGACCCGGCTCCAGGCCACGCGCATGTTTTGCAGCGAATAATCGATCACCTGCGGGTCGGTTTTCGGGTTTTGCAGGCGAAAATTGCCCCCAAAGCCGGCAAACGGCCGGCCGGGTTGCGCCGGGTTCAGCGTCAGGTTAATAGGTGACTGGTCGATGCTACCGGTGGCTTGGAAGGTGAACGTCTTTTGCGTTGTTTGCCCTCGCTGCGCGCTACCCGTCAGCAAAGGCAGGTAGAACCGATAGTACGGCCCTTCTCGGCCCCGTTCCTGCTTTAGTTGCACCGGCATTGGCTCGCCGAAAGTGATGGTAAGCTGCCGGGTAGGAGCCACCAAGCGGATGCTGCTGGCAGGGGTGTTTGGCAAATTTAAACTAGCGAGGGTGCCCGTAGCTAGCACGGTACCACGGGCATCCCGCACTTCTACCGCGCTGCTGGCCGGGTAGACGGCAGTGGGAGGCTGCACGCTAAAATACGCACCGCTACTGTCGGGCATACTGTTGCGGGCCGTGAGCTGTACTTGCACGCGGGCCTGGCCCGGCCCGGTATCCTGCACGGTTTCCACGAAATCGAGGCTGTCCAACTGAGTGGTGATGAGTTGCTGGTTGCCCGCCCGCGTGTATTTGGGGCGTTGGCGCTCCTTGCCGGTTTCCGTTACGTGGCCATCAACTTTTACGAGGCGTAAGCTAGTCGCAAATTCCAGTAGCTGCCCATCAGTTCGAATACCAGTGAGGTTACCCCAGGGCGCTACTTCTACCTGGGCGGCTGCTTTTTGCACGGATGTACTGAGCAGTAAAAAGGCAAAAAGTAAAGCTTGCCAAATACGGGGGGACCAGGAATATACTTGCTCACAAGAATGTCGGTTTTGTTCTGGTTGATTTATCTCTCGAGTCAAATGGCCAAGAGGAGGGATAAAAGCAGAAAAAGCAGCCAGAGTGGCTACTGGCTGCTTTTCTGGGGCACACTAAGACCCTGTTTATTTCGTCAGCAACAGTAGTACCACGTCATGGGCGGGTACCGTGGCAGCGAAAGCCTTCTTGGTGGTACCCGCATCCTTCTTGGCCCATAGATTGCGGACTTTATAGGTGGTTTTGGTTGCATTCAACTCCTGCTTCGACAAGTCGTCGGTGATGGGCGTGGTTTGCCAATCGAAGCGAACCGGCTGGGGCTTACGGCTGCGATTCAGAAATGTAACAGCCCATTTCCCGCCTTCCAGCGGCTTCAGCCAAGTTTCCACGCTGTCTTTAGTAGACTGTTTGAAGCCCTGCACGCCTAGCTTATCCTGGTTGACGGCCAGCACTTCACGGTTGGTCAGGATCTCGGTTGTTTCCTTGCTCATTTTGCGCAGGTCGTTGCCGGTGATGAGCGGAGCAGCTATCATGCTCCACATGGTGAAGTGAGCGCGGTCTTCGTTGGCGGGCATACCGTTGCCGACTTCCAGCATATCAGGATCATTCCAGTGGCCGGGGCCGGCGTACTGGCGCAGGCCGTCCTGCTTGTCCAGAATCTGCATCACGCCCCACGATTTCCAGGTGCCATGGTCGTTGATGCAATCGAAGCAGTTGTAGATGTCGCCGGTCGTGCGCCACAGGTGGCCAACGGTTGGACCCCATTCCCAAGGCTTGTCGTTGCCCCACTCGCAGATGCTGAGCACGATTGGCCGGCCCGCTTTGCGTAGCGCCGCCGTGATGGTTTTATAGGCGCCTTCCGCTTTGAGGCCTTCCGTGTTGCACCAGTCGTACTTAAGGTAATCGACGCCCCAGCTGGCGTACACCTGCGCGTCCTGAAACTCGTAACCGCGGCTGCCGGGCCGGCCGCCGCAGGTTTGCGAGCCCGCATCGGAGTAGACGCCGAACTTCAGTCCTTTAGAGTGAATGTAATCGGCCAGTGCCTTCATGCCCGAGGGAAAACGCTTCGGATCTTCGTGGATAAAGCCCTGCGCATCCCGCTCGCCGTGCCAGCAGTCGTCGATGTTGATGTAGGTGTAGCCAGCGTCTTTCATGCCCGTTGCTACCAGGGCATCGGCTACTTCCCGGATCAGCTTTTCGTCGACGTTGCAAGCAAATTTGTTCCAGCTGTTCCAGCCCATCGGGGGCGTTAGGGCTAGGTTGTCGTACTTCTTGTAATTCTGGGTGTAGTTGTTTCCCTGGCTGAATCCTGGCAAGGAGAAAGCCAAGCTCAGTAGTAAGAGCGCGGTTTTTTTCATTAAAGGGGTGAAGTTATTTGTACTTCTTGTTAAGCTGATCGAACAAAAGGGTAGGAGTATCAGCTTACTATAGGCAATAGATAAACTCGTAGAACCGGTGGTACAGCCTCGAGCACCACGGCGAGAACACACGTTTCTACTCTGTTTACCCTTAATCTTTCGGCACTATCCGGAAGTTGTCAAAGGATATATCTGCGTCGAGCGCGCCATCTCCGTGAAACAGGAATTTGAATTCGTGCTGGGCTTTAGAGGGCAGCAGCGGCGTGTTGATAATGTCGCTCAGCTTGATAGACATCGTACTCCACTTGCCACGGGTATTAAAGGGTACTATAGGTTTCCACTGGTAGGTATTTACACTACCTGCGTTTCCGTCGATGAGGAATTTAATAACGTTGGTGCCAAATGGCTTCAGCGTGTTCACCTCAAATTTGAGAGCATAGTTACCAGGGTTAACGATCACATCATTCGGAATAGCCAGGTTATTGGCCGAAAACTCAGTCCACTCCCAGGCGCCAATCGTTTTGTTGACGCGGAGGTATTTGCCATTAACCGGACCAGGAGTTGCCGCCGTCGTAATATAGGTATCGGCTCCCCACACGCTACCGCCCATATCATAACTGAAGATTATGTTTCGGTCATCCCTGTATTGACCAGGCACGTCGCGCGTCACGTTGTTGGCATCCACAACTTTCACCGTGGCGCCCTTTGCCGCCGAGGTCGGCACCATGAAATACGCCGAATCGGCCGTTGTTTTAAGGATAGGCAGCACAGTACCCGCCCAGAGCACTTTGCCGGTTTCCGGTGTAATGCCATACAGGTCCAAATTTTGGCCTACAACAGCCATTCGCTGCCCTGCCGGCGTGTACTCATTGCTCATTCCGGCGATTACCAGGGGCGGAATAGAAAGAGTGTACGCCGTTTCAACGGCGCCGGCCGCCGTAACCAAACTGATCCTGTTGTTTACTTCCTTGGGTATCACCCGCGGCACGCGCACCGTGATTTCCGTAGGCGTGATGTACGCATCCTCTAGGCTAGCTTCTACGTCGTTGAAGACGATTTTCTGCACGTTGCAGAAGTTGTTTCCCTGAAGGATAACCCAATCGGCGAGGTTGCCTTTGGCGATCGACGCCGTGCGGTCGGTGGCGCTACTGACCTGGGTGATGGCAGGCGTGCCGCCGCACACGTTGTTGTCATCCTTTTTGCAGGAAGAGAACGACAATGCGCCGACCAGCAAGGCCAAGGCACCTAGCTTGTTAAAATGAGTATAAGAGTTCATTGCTGTATCCGTGTGAGGTGTGAGAGGCAGCTTGTCCTGCTTTTCCAGGAGCAACTCCTTCGCAGAGAAAGCAGGAAAAGCCCTAGATATTACCAGCCTGGGTTATTGCCGCCGATAAGCTTGTTGGCATTGACTTCCGAAATCGGGATTGGAAACAGCAAGTGCTTCGGCTGCCGGCGCTTTATCACGTTGTTCTCGTCGATGTCGATGGCGTTCATTACGGGCAGGTAGATCCCCCAACGGACCAAATCCCACCGTCGGTCGCCTTCCAGGGCTAGCTCGCGGCGGCGCTCTTCCAGCACGAAGGAGCGGAACTGTTGTTGGTTCAGGGTGCCCACTTCCGAGGCCCCGTTGCGGCGGCGAATCTGGTTCACTGCGCCTTTTGCGGCGAGAGTCGGACCGCTGTTCACTTCGTTATCGGCTTCGGCGAAAGTTAGCAGTACGTCGGGGTAGCGCAGCAGCGGGAAGTGAAAGTCGCCCAGGGTAACCGTGTTCTTGGTCACGGCCTCAAACTTGCGCAGCCGCCCGATCCGGCCGTCATCCAGGGCGGACACGTCGGTGGGCTGGTAGCCGTACTTGGCGCGTTTAGCCGCGGCGGCTGAGCTATTATCCACGCCTTTCACAACCGAGCTATCGCTGAGCGGATAGTAATGGAACTGGGTGTTGCTCCACATCTTCCAGCGGTGCAGCACCCCATCGGTGATGCGCTGATCATTCTCCTCGAAGTTATGATACCACTGGTAGGAAGTGCCAATCCAGCCGCCCTCGAGTTGGTCGGCCTTGCTAGGGTCAACGCGGCCCCGACGAAACAGGGAGATTTCGTTGCCGAAATCAGGATTTTCGGAAATGCTCTGCAACGCCCAGATATGCTCGCCGCGGTTGCGGTTGGCTACGGTCCACACCTCGGCGTGCGAAGGGAACAGAAAGTACTCGCCGCTGCTTATTACCTCCTGCGCCTTATCGCGAGCGAGCTTGAAGTATTCAGCCGAATTCAGCCCTTCCAGACCCGCTACTACGGTTTTGGTGTGCGTAAGGGCCTGGGGCGCCAACAACACCTTCTTGCCGCCGACCAATTGAAAGGCTTTGCCGCCCATTACCGTTACTTGGCCGCCGGGCAGGGAGCCCGACGCCATAGTGAGATACACTTTGGCGAGCAGGCTGCTGGCCGCGCCTTTGCTGGGGCGCCCTGGCTCGTACCCGGCGTCTCTGGTCGATTTCAGGTTAACTTCGGCCAGCTTCAGGTTGTCGATAATGGTAGCGTACACATCCTTTACCGGCACGCGGGGCTGCTGCGGCTCGGCGCCTTCCGTCACGGCCTTTTCGAATACAGGAACCGCTCCGTAGGCCCGCACCAGCAGGAAGTAGGCCCACCCGCGCAGAAAGTACAGCTGGCCCAACGCATTCTGCTTGGTGGCTTCATCCACCGTCGTCATGGCCGTGATCTGCGAGATGCCGAAGTTGCAGCGGTGAATCAGCGTATAGGGGCCGTTCCAGCCGGTGTCGATGCCCCAGTAGGACTGGTAGTTGCCGGCCCCTACGTCGCCGAACGCCCAGCTAGGTCCGGTGGCATCATCGGAGTCATAATCCCACAGGTTCGGAAACGGGCCGTAGCGAAACATCGAGCCCGAGGCGAGAGCATTCAGCGCGCCGTTGGCTACGAATACTGGATCCGTTACCTGATCGGGGGTAACAAAGTCCAGCGGTTTTTCTTCCAGGAAGTCTGTGCAGGCCGTGGTAGCGAGCGTAGCGGCAAAGAAAAGGGCGAGTAGTGGTATTTTTTTCATCTGACGAGAGACTACTTTTCTGATTAGATTAGAAGCCAGCGCTCACCCCTAGGGTGTAGGTGCGGCTATTGGGATAGGAGTTCATATCGACGCCCCGGCGAGAGGCATCGCTGCCGAAGGCATTGACGTCCGGATCAAACCACTTGTAGTCGGTGAAGGTCAGCACGTTGCTTACGCTGGCGTACACGTTGACGACGTCGATGAAAGAGGTGGGCTTCTTAAAAGAGTAGCCCACGTTGATGTTTTTCAGGCGCACGTAGGAGCCATCTTGCACTAGGCGGTCCGACAAGCGCGGCTGGCGCGTATCGGCGGCCAAGGCTTTTGGCCAAGTAGCGTTGGCGGCGTTTTCGGGCGTCCAGCGGCCATCGTACACGAACTGCGGCAGGTTCGCCACCTTGCCCATCCGAATCTGGTACAGGTTGGTGTTTACGATGTCATTGCCTTGAACGCCCTGCACGAACACGCTCAGGTTGAAATTGCGGTAGCTGAAGTTGTTGGTGATACCGAAGTTGTAGTTGGCGTTCGTGTTGCCGATGATCTGGCGGTCTTTGGCCGTAATGGCGGGATCTTCGTCGAAGTTCTTATACTTAATCTCCCCGATCATCATGCGCTGCACCGCCTCCGACTGGCCGGCGTAGTTCGGGTCAGCTACCACTTCGGCTAGGTTGTCGTAGAAGCCATCTTCCACGAAGCCGTACACCGTCCCGATGGGTTGGCCATTGCGCTGCAAGAAGAAGTTGTCGAAGTTGTTGTAGAGGCTACCGGCAAACTGGTCGCCGGGCAGGTCTAGCATCCGGTTCCGGTTGAAAGAGATGTTGGCATTGATGCCCCAATTGAACTTAGGTGTTGTTACTAACTGACCAATTCCAGCGATTTCCAGGCCCTTGTTTTCAACGGTACCGAAGTTGGTGAGCTGCGTGGTAAAACCTGTGCTGTTCGGAATCTGAATGGGCTGCAACAAATCGTGGGTTTTCTTCTGGTAGACATCCACCGTCACAGTGAAGCGGTTTTGCATAAAGCCCATATCCACCCCCGCGTTGAACTGATCCGTAGTTTCCCAGCGCAAGTTCACATCAGCCGGTCCGCGCCAAGTCACATCGGCGTAGCCTGGCTGGAGGGCGCCATTGATGGGGTAAGCCGAGAAAGCGAACATCGGTAAGGAGCGGTAAGAGCCGATACCTTGGTTGCCTGTTTGGCCGTAACCAGCCCGGAATTTCAGGGTGCTGAAAAGCTTTAAATCCTGCACGAAAGCTTCGTCACCGGCGTTCCAGGCCAGGGCAAACGAGGAGAAGTTGGCGTACTTGTTTTTCGTGGTGAAGCGGCTGGAACCGTCGCGACGGAAAGAGGCTGTAGCTAGGTACCTGCCCTTGTAGCTGTAGTTTACTCGGCTTAGCACGGAGAACAAGCCATTTTCGGACTTGCCGCTGCCCAGGGTTTTCTGATTGAGTCCAGCCCCAATATTGTTGTTCTGTAACAGGTCGTCGGGAAAGCCCCGCACCGACATATTCCGGTAGTAGGAATAGCCGGTTTCACGCGTTACCGCGGCCACTGCGTTGACGCTGTGATCTTGGTGGAAGGTGCGGTTGAAATTCAGAATAGATTCCAGCGTAATGCCGCGCCACGTGTCGTCAGAGGAGTAGGCGTAGCCGTTGGTGGTGCGCGCCTCCTGCAAGCGCCGGTTGTAGTACACCTCGCGGTTGTTCACGTTGTAGTTCACCCCTAGGTTCTGGCGGAACGAGAGGTAATCGGTGAACGTGAGCAGCGCGTACGTCGAGGAGTAGATGCCCGTGGAGTGGGTTTGGTCCTTGGCCGTGCGCGTGTAGTTGTAGGGGTTAGCGGCGGCATACCAGGAAGTTGCATCCTCCCGCGCCTTAGACTCCGGGGAGGAAACCGGATACGTAGCGGGGAAAAACAGCGCCGAGCTGATAATGCTCGCCTCGTTGCCGTTGGAGTTGGTCTTCCCTAGAGTATAGGTGGTGAAGGTGATGTTGTTGCTGGTGCCAAGCTCAATCCACTTGTGCACTTTCCGCACAATATTGGCTTGCAAGCCATAGCGCTTAAAGCCGGAATTGACGATGATACCCTGCTGATCGAGCATGTTACCCGATACCGAGTAAGTGCCTTTGTCGCTGCCGCCCGACATGCGCAGGGTATAGTCCTTGGTGATGGCCCGGCGGAAGATCTGCTTTTGCCAATCAGTACCCCGGAAGTTTTCCGGGTATGACTCGCCGGCCGTACCATTGAGAAAGTCTTCCGGTGCAGGTAAGTAAGTCGAGTCGCCAATGGTAGCATCGAAGCCCCGAACCCCGGGGAAAGGCAGCGTGCCAGGCGTATAGCCGTTGTAGGTTTCGGCATTGAGCTGAGCTTCGTTCTGGAACTGAGCGTACTGATACGCATCGAGCACTTTCACCCGCCGCGAGATTTCCGAGATGCTGGTGTTGGCTATTACCTCGATCCGGTCTTTGTCGGCTTTGCCTTTTTTGGTGGTAATCAGTACGACCCCATTAGCCCCGCGCGAGCCGTAAATAGCGGTGGCCGAGGCGTCCTTGAGGATTTCCATCGACTCGATATCCTGCGGATTGATGTAGGACAAGGCGTTAGTTGACTGCCCGGTACCGCCCGAAGGATTGGCCCCCCCGACGGAGGAACCTGTAGCGGAAGGCGAGGTAAAAGGAATACCGTCGATAACATAGAGCGGCTCGCTGCCCGTGAAGGAGTTGGCGCCGCGAATAGTCAGGCTGATGCCCGCGCCGGGTGCCCCGTCACTACGGTTCACTTGTACACCCGCTACTTGCCCTTGTAAGCCCTGGTTGATGCTGGTAGGAATCGTTTTGAGGATGTCCTCGGTTTTCACGGACGATACGGCACCGGTGACATCACTCTTTTTCACGGAACCGTAGCCGATTACGACCACTTCTTCCAGGGCTTTCTGGTCGGTTTGCAGCTGCACATCGAAAGTCGACTGGCCATTTACCGCTATTTCTTTGGTTTCATACCCTATAAAAGAAAAAACCAGGGTGTTACTACCAACAGGGACCCCAAGCGAATAAGCTCCCGTTGCATCCGTGATCGTACCCGTGCTGGTCCCTTTCACGGCTATGCTGACGCCGGGCAAACCACTTTTATTTGCCGCATCTGTAACAGTTCCTTTCACAACAGTCTGCGCATTGGATACCAATGGAATTAGCAGAGGGGTGGCCAAAAGGAAAAGGGGTAAGGTCTTATTCATAGAGAAAATGAGTTGGATGGGAAATTTTATGGCCAAGCCAGCAAGAGAAAAAAGGCATAAACAAGCCTAGTTCTCTACTTGCTTGGTAAGCAGGCAGGCAACTTTAAACTGGGAGGTAAGACGCTACAATGGACCACTCATTCGCGTCGCGTGCTTCACTTAGGCGAGTAGTGAGCTCGTTGACTTCAGTGATTCGGCACAATGGTCAACAAAAGGGTTGAAAAATTGTATTTATAATTAATTGCCGAAAGGCTATTAAGATACAAAACACTTATTAATAGTGCTTTGTATTATCTTACATCCCTTATCAGCACTCGTACACTTAGTATTTTTGAGGACCACTAAAGCGTAGATGTGCTGACTCCGAAATCGTTTTCGATAGAAATTTACGAGAAATATGAGTTGATTCATTGGTAGGCAATCGATTGTTCTGCAGGCTTCAACAGCCAATAAATTCCCCTTTACTTATAAAATGCAATACTGAATGATTGTGTTGTAGATAAGCAGCACTTTTTATTTGAAAAGTCATAAAATAAATATGATACTTTTATGACGCATAATTGGTAGTATTAACTTAAATGACAAAATTTTATACGTGACTCTATCCTGCGTAAACTTCACTAGATTACTCGTATGGCCAGTCGAAGAAGCAGTATGACCGTTCTAATTGTCAACAATACAAGTCATCTAAACGGAATCATTTTAATGCCTGGCCACTATTGATTTTGCCTTAAAGCCTATTGTAGCTGTTTAAACGTCAACGACAGAGGCACTATCAGTTGCCACTAACATGGACATGAGCGTCACAATAAAAGTTGGTGCAGCAACAAATTCTTTAGATATAATCCCGCTACTTCTTTTGCCGAATCATCAGATGAACCAAATGCGATATGATACTATTTTATCATTTTATATGCAGAACTATCACTATGTTTTTCAGCCAGTCTATTCAGTGTTAGTCAGGCAGTGAGCACGTAAGTGCCTCTCGTCATTGAGCCAGCCTAGAAGCTTTTCGCCGCTCCCCCTGTTGCTTGCGACCGTGCCGGGCAAGAATAAGCAGTTAGATGAGATTTCAACTACTTATTTTAGTTGAAACTCCAACAGCAGCGGTTGCTCATGCTTTGATCTTCACTCATAGAAACTGCCGGCATGCAGTAGTATCCGCGTCGGCGGCACGTCGTTGTGTACAATTTGCGGGAAGGAGCTAGCCATGGAGATTGAAACACTGTCAGTTGCGCTCCGCCTACTCACTTTTTGCTTAAGCAGCCAGGCAGAACAGTTACTGTGCCCAACTCCATCTTTACGGGGACACGGGCTTTCCTACTGAGGCATAGTTCCCAGCCTCTGCAGAATCTCTAGGCAAGCGCGGCTATTATGATAGGGGCATTTCCACAGGCCTGCCTTATCTTCTCCCGGCATTAAGCTGTAATCAGCGTTAACCCCCCAGTGCCATTCGCCGCGTTCGTGGTCGATAAGGTAGCGCTGCGTAAACTCCCAAACAGCCAGAAAGTAGTTGAAAAACTGCGGGTCGCTCGTCAAATTAAAGGCGTTGAGAAAACCAACCATCGCTTCCGCCTGCACCCACCAGTGCTTTTCGGCTATTAAGTGCTGCTGAGTCGGCTCGTATTCATAATTTAGCCCCCATCCGCCGCTAGGCCTTCGGCGGCGGCGAGGGCGAGGGCTACTGCCAGCTGCTGGAAGCGGACAACCAAAGTCTTTTCTCCTATCAGCTCGGCGGCTTGCAACAACAGCCACGCCGCTTCAATGTCGTGTCCATACGAGATAACATCGGGCCGCGCCACCCACTGCTCGTTAAAGAACAAGTTTAAATGATGGGTGGCGGGGTCAATCATACGGTCGGCGAAGAGGTTCAATAACTCAACCAGCCGTTGCTTGAGTAGCGCATCGGGCCAGGCCCGGTATAAGGTAGCATACGCCTCCAGCACGTGCAGGTGCGTGTTCGTGGTTTTCTTTTCGTTGGCGTCCTTAGCACTTAAACGCAAGTCCTTTAAAGGGGTCCAGTCGCGGGCTAAAGCCTCCAAGTACCCTCCATTTTCGGCGTCGTAGCTGTGCAACTCAATGGTGCGATACAGCTCTTGAGCGAGCGTTAGCGCTTGGGCGTTGCCGCTGGCTAGGTGATATTCCGCCATTCCGTAGAGCACGAACGCCAAAGCATAGATTTGCTTTTTCGTGTCCAGTGGCTGCCCCTGGTAATCGACGGTCCAGTACACTCCACCGTACGCCGGATCAATAAAAAACTGGTTTAGGTACTGGAAAGCGCGAGTAGCCACCGGCAGGTAATCCACCCGCTGGGTTGCGTTGTAAGCGGCCGAGAAGGCCCATAAAATACGGGCATGTAGTACCGAGCCTTTGGGGGCGTGGGGTATCACGCAATTGTTGCTATCTATCTTTCCGTGAAACCCGCCGTATTCTTCATCCAGCGTATGGGTGCTCCAGTAGGAAAGAATGGCGGATAGCTCGCGTTGAAACGAATCAGCAAGGGGCATCGTGGAGGCCAAGCCAACGGGCGGTTGTTCAAGCATGCAGTGATAAAAGTTGAGCCTAGTACCCTACTCCGTTTTGGTGCGTGGCGGCAAAACGAACCTCATTGGTAGCAGCAAATTCCTTGTTACGATCAATCAGGTCGCAGATAGTTTGGGCTGAAGCACTGGATTGAAAACCATCTTCGGGCGTGTGCATCACGTAGTCGAGTAGCTGAGCGATAGTGGACGTCGCCACGTGCATGCGGGTATCAGACGAAGCGTAGTAGATAAACACCTGACCGTCGGCGTCCGCAATCCACCCGTTGCTAAACACTACGTTCGACACGTCTCCGACCCGTTCCTCACCTTCTGGTGCAATAAAATAGCCGGCGGGTTTATGAATGATGCGGGTCAGGTCGTGTAAATCAGTCAGGAACAGGTAAAGCACGTAGCGCAGACCGGCGGCCGTATTGCGGACGCCGTGGGCCAGGTGCAACCAGCCCTGCTCGGTTTTAATGGGGGCGGGGCCTAACCCGTTCTTGGTTTCGTACACGGTGTGGTAGCGCTTGGGGTCGATGATAACTTCCTCCGTTACCTCGGCCTGCTCTATGGAGTTGGATAGCGCAAACCCTATCCCACCGCCCATACCGGCTTCGATGAAGCTGTCCTGAGGCCGCGTATAAAAAGCGTATTTGTTTGATACAAATTCGGGGTGCAGCACCACGTTGCGCTGCTGCGCCGAGTTAGTTTTCAAATCCGCTAAACGCTCCCACGCTATTAAGTCTTTGGTGCGGGCAATGCCGCAACGCGCTACCGCGGCCGCCTGGTCACCGGCTGGGGCTGCTGAGTCGCGGCGCTCCGTGCAAAACAGACCGTATATCCAGCCATCCGCGTGTTTAGTCAGGCGCATATCGTAGATGTTGGTTTCCGGCTCCTCGGTTTCGGGAAGCACAATGGGATACTCCCAAAAGCGGAAGTTATCGACGCCATTGGGACTTTCAGCCACTGCAAAAAACGATTTACGATCCACGCCCTCTACCCGCGCGACCAGCACGTACTTGTCGTTCCACTTAATAGCGCCGGCATTAAAGGTTGCATTGATACCAATTCGCTCCATACAGTACGGATTGGTAGCAGGGTTCAAGTCGTAGCGCCAGGGTAGCGGCGTATGGGCGGCAGTCAATATAGGGTGCTGGTAGCGTTTGATGACGCCATTGCCTAACTCTTCTGGCAGGTTGGCAGCCGATACAAGGGATTCGTGGTGGGCGTGGAGCGCGCGAAGACGGTTGTCAAAAAGAGTTGTCATGACGTTAGAACCGAAGTAAGTGAGACAGTTTCCTGTTGGTAACTTTTAAAGGAAAACAGGCAAGGAGCTGCGGATTACGAGAAGGCCTAACTTGCCTCAGTAAGCGCTGAGCCGGTCCCACCAGGTCTTTTTCAGAATGAAAACAATCACGGCTAGAATACCGACCGTGATAAGCAGCGGCAGTTGCTGCATCAGAATCAGGTACATCGGCAGGATCGTCAAGCACAGCTGCGCAATAATGCCTAGCACCACGTTAAACATATTCAGTCGGAAGTTGGTGTTGGCCTGAAACGAGGGGTCCTCGGCTACGACCTGCGCATGTACGGGGCCCCAAAAGCCCCAGGGCCGTACCGTGCGATAAAATTTATTGAGCACCACGGCGTCGGTGGGGGGCGAAGCGTAAGAGCCGGCTACCGAACCAGCCAACGAGATGGCAAATAGCAGCGGGAAAAAGTAAAGCAGATTGCCCGCAGGAATGAAAAAGCCGAACAGCATAGCTGTAACAATGCCAGCCAACATTCCCCAGAAAAAGCCGGTCGCGTTAAAGCGCCACCAATGCCACTTCAGCACATTAGCCGCAATGTACCCGCCGTACAAAGCCGACACGATGAATTGAAGCACGCTGTTTACGTCTTTGGCAAAGAATCCCAGCAGTACGCCCACCGCCACCACCAGTATGCCTACCACGTAGTTGAGGGAAATAATCTGGCGGGTAGTCGCGCCCGGGTTCAGGTACTTCAAGTAAATGTCATTGACGATGTAGGCCTGCGCGGCATTGACGGTGCCGCTGAACGTACCCATGAAGGCGCCTAATAACCCCGTGAGCACCAAGCCAACCAAGCCGGTCGGCAGGAATTTGTTGATGGCAACTGGCAAAATCCGCTCGAAGTCGATGGTGCCGGCAGCATCCGTGAGGTTCATCTGACGGTAGTAGAGCAACCCCAGCACCGTCAGGCCAATAATGAGGGAGTAGCGAATAGGAAGCAGGATAATCGACACGAAACCACTCA
This sequence comes from Hymenobacter volaticus, assembly GCF_022921055.1. Classification (GTDB taxonomy): domain Bacteria; phylum Bacteroidota; class Bacteroidia; order Cytophagales; family Hymenobacteraceae; genus Hymenobacter; species Hymenobacter volaticus. The sequence continues at coordinate 21,347 of NZ_CP095064.1, read as the reverse complement.
TTTTGCTGGCTTCCTCCGGCGAGCGAGTCGAGAGAATTTTCTGCATGTCGTAGTTCGGCGCCGGGCCCGCCAGCGAAGCAAACACGCCCTTAAAGGCCATCATCATAAAAAATAAGCCAAACAGGGAGTAGCCGTCGCTGGCAATCTTGCTGTTAACTTCCGGAATCAGGCGCGACCAATCCAGACCCAGGCGCCAGCCGAAGAAGGGATTGAACCACCCTTCTGGCACAAGCAACTGCTTGTCTTGCAACTGAATATAGGCAATTATGGCAATAGAGAAACACGCCACCGTCATGATGGCATACTTAATCAAATCTCCCAGGACAATGCTGTGCATCCCCCAATGATGGAGTAGAACATAGCAAACAGGGTGAACACAATACCGTAGACGTGGGGTACATACTGCGGCGCGACTGCAAACGGTACATAGTCGCGCACCAATTCCCAGGGAATAAAAATTTCGATGAACTTGCCCAAGCCCACAAACCCGTAGGCTAGAAAACCCAAACAGCTGAGCAAGGCAAAGGCAATAACCACTTGGTGCGACGCTGCGACGCCCGGCCCCTTAGTGCCGAAGCGCGTGGCCAGCCACTCAGCCCCGGTGCTGGCATTGGAGCGCCGCAGCCACCGCGACAAATACATCATCAGAAACACTTGATTGAACACTGGCCATAACCACGGAATCCAGATGCTTTTCATCCCATAGACGAAACACAAGCTCACCATCCACATCGTGCCGCTGATGTCGAACATGTCGGAAGCATCGCTCAGCCCAAGCTTGTACCACGGAATAGTGCGGCCGCCCAGCATGTAGCTATCCTTGTTTTGGCGCGCTTTCTTGCGGTAGTACAGGCCGATGAGCACTGTTAGCAGCAGGTAGGTGGCAATTATTAAAAAATCAATTAAGTGTAGCCTCATGCTGCTAGCGGATGCGCGGGATGTTTTAGGGGAAGAGCAAAGAGAAACCTGTTACCGTTTCTTGTAGACGCGTAAGGGCGTCAGCTTGTCCTGAAACAGGACCTTGGGAGCACGGTAAAAAGCCTGAAAGTCTTGGGTGCTAACCTGGCCCGGGGAGGGCGCGAAGTAGTGTCCGGTCGGCCCGTTGCGCCACACCAAGACATAAGCGAGCGAGTACTGCTGCAAGTAGGGCAGCAGGGTTTTGGTCCACCACTCGGGCTCCGGAATCTGGTCGAAACCGGTTTCGGTAAGGGCCGCTACTTTGTGGTGTTCGTTGGCTAGGGCCAGCAGAGCCGGCAACTGCCGGTCCATGTCGGCACGGAAGGCGCTGCCGTCGCCGCGGTAGTAGGCATCGAAACCAATGATGTCCACGTACTCGTCGCCGGGGTAGCGCGTCATGAAATCTGCCGGGCTATCGAACTCGGCAGGCGAGTAGGCAATCAATAAATTATGCACCCGTCTTTCCCGGCGTAGGTAGTCTATTGTAAAGCGAAATAGCGCCTTGTATTCGTCGGGGGTGCACTGCTTCTTGCCCCACCAAAACCAGCTGCCGGTATTTTCATGAAAAGGACGGAAGATGATAGGTATTGGCTTAAACCACGACGCTTGGGCCGCTTGCATAAAGTCTGCCAGCCGACTCAGGTAGGCGACAAACGTAGCGTGCTGCGCGCCCCCCGGCAGCATGGCGCGCACCGTGTTGCGGGTGGTATCCCAGGCCGTAAGGCCGTTTACCGGGTTGTTTAAGTGCCAGCTAATGGTATTGATCCCCCCCGCTGGTACACCTCCCGCATGTATGCCTGAATTTTCTTGAACGGTACCTGATCGAGGTTGCGGGTGCTGTCCAACTCCAAATGGCCCAGTTCCCAGCCATACACTGCCGGGTAAGCGCCCGTCGCGCTCTGTACATCGGAGCGCCCTGGTTCATACGCCCACCCTACTCCGTAGGCCAAATCGTCTTGATGCCCGAACAAAATGGCCTTGTGCTGCAGCTGTTGCAGGTGGTGGTACAAGTTTCTAGTAGCAGCAGTAGCACGAGGGTCGGTGGGCAATGGATTCTGCGCCTGCGCCAAGTAGCTGCTTATCCACAGAGCCAGAAGCACAATCCGTTTAAGTCCAATCATATTACCAAGAAGTACAGTGAGCCTGACAAACAACCCCACGCCGAAGTGGACTGCCGCCGTTACCTTGATGATGTTCAGGTAAGGGCCCTTGGTCTAGTGCTAATTGAAAAGCCTGTATTGGGTGCGTCAGCAACTAGACGAGCCAAACGATTAAGTGAGGTAAGCAAAGGTATTCACCCGTACTATCTGTTAGTAATACTATTTTAACTTTATCTTGTAGTAAATTATATTTTATTTAAATTTGTGTGGATAAGCCACTTGAAATTCCACGTATACTGTTTGTTTGTAGAGAGTTATAGCTTAAATGCGAGCTAATATATTTTTGTCAACTTCTTGATTGTCACCGTGCCATGAAACAGGAAATTATGCGGGAGATTACGCCGCTTACGCAAAATGACTGTTTTACTCTTTTTTCACGAAAAAAGAAAAAGTTTGATTTTCCTCTGCACTATCACGAGGAATTCGAACTTAATCTAATCATCAATGCAAAGGGCGCGAAGCGCATTGTGGGTGACCACATCGAGTTGATTGATGATTTGGAATTAGTGCTAGTTGGACCGAATCTGTACCACGCGTGGTTCACACACAAATGTGAAACCGAAGACATCCGGGAACTGACTATCCAGTTCCACAAGGATTTATTCGATGAGCGGTTTCTACGCAAAAATCAGCTCAGCTTTATTCGCACCATGTTCGAGAAATCCCAGCGCGGCATTCTGTTCTCCCGCGAAACGATAGAGCGTCTGCTACCGCGCTTATTGAAGCTGGAACAGAAAAGTGGTTTCGACTCGGTGTTAGAGCTGATGTCCTTGTTGCACGATCTTTCTACCTCGCGCAACATGCACACGCTTTCCAATTCAACATCCAACAACGAGCAACTAAATTACAACAGCCGGCGCCTCGAGAAGGTATTCGAGTACATGAATGCCAACTACAGCCAACCTATTACGCTGCTAGACGTGGCCAAAGTAGCCGACATGCCCGAGGCGTCGTTCAGTCGCTTTATCAAGAAACGGATCGGTAGCACGTTTATCGACAGCTTAAACGAAATCCGGCTCGGGCACGCCTCCCGCATGCTCATTGACACCACGCACAACGTGGCGGAGGTGGCGTACAAGTGCGGTTTTCACAACATATCTAATTTCAACCGCACATTTAGAAAGAAGAAAGGCTGTACGCCTACCGAGTTTCGGGAAAACTACTCTGGCACCCGCATCTTTATTTAACGCGGTGTAGGCCTCCGCTTAGGGGGCAGTTGTGGTTAGGCTTGCCATTGAAAAAGAACAGGGTGGTGAAGCACTCAGCGCGGACGCGTAGCGCGGGGCCAGAGGAAGCACCAGCGGCGGGCCGGTTACTCGGAGTTGGGGTAGGAGCTGCCAGGCACAGGAAAAGAGGTGGAAGAAGAAGGGAGGTGGCTGTTGCCGAGAAATGAAAAGCCGCGTCCAGCGGGTGGTACACGGCTTTTCCAATGTTTCAAGGAGCGGACTCTGCGCTTAGTTGTAGCCCGGGTTCTGGGGTACCTTCCATACCTGCGCGTCATTCAGCGGAATCGGCAACAGCGGGATGGGGTTTACTACACCGGTCGTGATGCTGTGCGACTGGGCCCGCGCGGCCACATCCGCGGGCAAGGCGCTGAAGTAACGTCCCGTCCGAACCAAGTCCCAGAAGCGCAAAGACTCTTCCGCAAACTCTACGCGGCGTTCATGCCAGATGGCATTTAGCAGTGGCTGGCCCGAAAGACTGGTCGTAAGGTCGGGTAGAGTGCCCGCAGGCGTATTTGCGGGAGCATAGACATTTGCGGCGCCTACCGTAGTGCCCGGCGGCCGGGTAGAAGTACGAGCTCGCTGACGTACTTGGTTGACCAATGTTACCGCCTCGCTGTTGCGGCTAAGTCGAGCCGCCGCTTCAGCCTTCATCAGCAGGACGTCGGCATAGCGCAGCTTGCGAATGTTCTGCGGACCTGCTTGCAGTTGCGCCGGCGCAATAATGGCCACTTTCCGGTTTAGATAGCCCGTTTCATTTTCCGACGGATCGATTTTGTTTAGTATGCCTAGGACAATGTCACCGTCCTTGATTACGGTCACTTCTCGCCGCGGGTCATTGGGCTCGAACTCGTTCACCAAGCTTTGCGTGGGGTTATTGAACCCGTAGCCAAAGGTTTTGCGATTGTTTTGAAATACATTACTGGTTGAACCTACCGAAATAGGGCCATACGAATCGTTCGAGGTGGCCAGCTGAATTTCAAAAAGCGACTCGCTGCTGTTTTCCCCCTCGTTTTGGTGGATGGCAGCATAGTTGGGCAACAAGCTGTACTGATTCGAGTTGATGATAGTGCTCGTGAGGTCGTACACTTCCTGCCAAGTGTGGTTGTTGGTGTTATCGGTACCCAGCTGGTACATGATCGACCGCGCCAAGTAGCCGTTAACAGCTCCCGTGGTGGCGCGCCCTAAGTTGGCCGCCGAGTAACCACTTTTCTCGGGCAGCAGTTCGGTGGCGGCTTTCAAATCTTTTTCAATGAAAGCGTAGGTTTCCGCGATGCTGGCCCGGCTTACGGACGCAACTTCCGTCGGCAACACGGCTTTATCGAATAAGGGTACCCCCCAAAAGTTTTTACCAGGTTGAAGTAGAAGTAAGCGCGCAAAAACAAGGCTTCGCCTTTCAAGCGGCTCTTCAGCGCAGCATCAATGGTACCGGCGTCGATGTTGTTGATAACCGTATTGGCCCGGGCAATACCCGTGAAGCTGTGCACCCACAGACTGCTTACGGGACCATTGGACGGGGTTACGGTCCAAGCTTTTAACTCAATCAGCGGCTGAAAGTCACTAGGGGTACTGCCTTTGGCCGCGTCATCGGTCATTACGTCCCCAAACATCCACTCGAAGGTTTGTGGTACATACTCACCAACGCCGAATTTAGGGCCTTGATCCCAGGAGGTAACGTCGTAAACGGCGTTTACGGCCTGTACGGCGTTTGTGGCATCGTTGAATAGATTGGCTTGGGTAACGGTGCCCAAGGGCTCTTTGTCCAGGAAATCCTTGCATCCTTGCGAAAGCATCAGCGTGGCGGAAAGCCCGGTGAGTGCTATGAAGCGAGCTGCTGTTGCAGTTTTCATCTTAATAGTATGGGTAGGAAGGTTAAAACTGAACATTTAAGCCTAAGCGGTAAGTCCGCGGCTGAGGATAGTTGCCGTTATCGACACCGTAGGCAAGCGGGCTGTTGTAGTAGCCAGTAGCCGCAACTTCGGGGTCGAGACCCTTGTATTTGGTGATGGTGAACACGTTGTCTACCGAGGCAAACAACCGGAATCCGCCGATATGGAACCGCTCGATAACACCTTTAGGTAGCGAGTAACCCAGCTCCATGTTACGGGCGCGCAGGAAACTGCCGTTTTCCACGTATCGGCTGCTGAATCGGTCGTTGTAGCCGCCGCCGTTGTTGGTATCGTTGGCCGTTACCCGGGGCTGATTGCTGTTGGGGTTGCTCGGCGTCCAGCGGTCCATGCGGTCGGCATAGAAGTTGGTCCACAGGTTGGCAAAGTTGCTGGACTTCGATAGGTTGAAGGCCGCTGCATTAAGGATTTCTGCCCCCTGCACGCCGTACAGCAGGATTTTGAAATCGAAATTGCTGTACAATAAGTTCAACGAGGCCCCATAGGTGAAGTCCGGCGTGGCGCTGCCCAAGTACGTGAAGTCGCTCGGGGTTATTTTGCCGTCGCCGTTTACGTCTTGATACCGCACATCGCCTAGTTGCGCGCCGGGCTGAAGCAAATCACCACTATTGTTGGTATAGGTGTTAACTTCTTCTTGCGAGTGGAAGATGCCGGTCGACTGCAAGCCGTAGAAATAAGCAACTTCGCGGCCTACGTCCGTGCGGGTCGTGTTGCCGATTTGTGATACTACGTTGGCTCCGGAAATAGGAGTGGCGCCCCCTAGGTCGGTAACGACGTTGTCAATGCTAGTGAAATTCACCCCGGCGCTGTACTGGAGCTTACCTACTTGGTTTTGATAGTTCAGCGCTAGTTCCAAGCCGCGGTTGCGGAGGGAGGCCACGTTTGCCGCTGCTGGTGCTTGACCGATGTAGTCGGGTACCGGGAGCAGGGCAATCATGTCCTCGGTTTTACGCACGAAATAATCGCCCGTAAAGGTCAGCTTGTTTTCCAGGAAGGCGGCGTCAATCCCAAAATCGGTTGTGACAGCCGTTTCCCACTTCAGGTTGGGGTTGTTGAGGGTGGCAATGGCGATGCCGGGGTTCCGGGCCTGGTCTGCCCCAAAAGCGTAGTTCTGGTTGTTGGTGCCCACCGAAGCATAGCCGTAGTTGGGGGCCGCATTCTGGTTACCAACCGCGCCGTAGCTACCCCGGAGCTTCAGCTGCGAAATGGCTGTTACGCTCTTCATGAAGTTTTCGCTGGAAACGTTCCAGGCAGCCCCCACTGACGGAAAAATACCCGTCCGCTCTGGTCCGAGGAAGCGCGAAGTCTGGTCGAAGCGCAGGGTAGCCGTTACCAGATACCGGTCGCGGAAGTTGTAGTTGCCTCGGGCAAAGTACGACAACAGCCCACTGTCGTACTGGGAGCTGCGTATGGTGTTGTTCGCCGCGCGCGCCGCCGAAATATATTGCAGAGTAGCGTCAGCGGGTACGTCATAGCCGGTAATGGAGATCCCATTCCCGTAGCCTCGCTGAGACTCCTGGCCAAGTGTCGCCGACACTGAGCTGCTGTTGCCTAGGTCTTTGTTGTAGTTGAAGTAATTCGACCATACCCATCCCACGTTTTGGCTGCGCGTTTCTGTGAGCAGGCTCTGCGAGCGTTGGTCGTTAGCGCCCAAGAAGTACTGAGGCTGATAGATCTTCGGCCGGCTGTTGCTGAGGGTGATACCAAACGTGGAACGGAACGTTAGATTCTTAACGAGCGAAACGTCGAGGTAGGAGCTGGTAAACAGACTGTTGTTTGAAGTCTGGTTGGTTTTTTGCTCTTCCAGATAACGGGCTAAGTTGGGAGTAAAGCTTGTAATCTGGTCGTAGGAATAGCTGCCGTCCGCGTTGAAAGGCGACGAAATTGGGTTTGCCTGGGTCGCGTATTGAAACACCGGACTATACTGCGTATTGCCGTTGGCATCACTGGTGCTCAGCAGCTTGGCGGCCGTAAACGTAGCCGAGGCGCCTGCCTTGAGAAACTTGGTGAGCACCACATCGTCGTTTAGGCGAATAACATATTTCTTCAGGCCCGAATTCTTGATGATACCGTCCTGCTGAAAGTAGTTACCGCTGATCAGGTAGCGGTTTTGCTCGGTACCACCAGAAGCCGATAAGCTGTAGTTGGTAATCAGCCCCCGTTGCGTAACAAAGTCCTGGAAATTGGTACCGGCCACGCTGCCCTGCAGGGCGCTGCTCAGGAGGTTGGCGTAGTCGGTAGGAATTGGCCGGTTGCTGTTCGTGTAAGCTTCCGTTACCAGCGTAGCGTACTGCTGCGCATTAGCTAAGGGCAACTCTTTCCGCAGATCCTGAAAGCCGGTGTAACCAAACAAGTTGAACTGGGTTTTGCCCGCCTTGCCGTGCTTGGTGGTGATGAGCACAACGCCGTTGGCCCCGCGCGAACCGTAAATGGCCGTCGCGGACGCATCTTTTAGAATTTCCGTCGACTCGATGTCGGTGGGAAGCAGGAAGCTGATGTCGCCAGTCTGCACCCCATCCACCACGTATAGCGGGTCACTGTTGTTGATAGTGCCTACGCCGCGGACCCGAATCCGAGTGCCGGAACCGGGCTGCCCGCTGTTCGACGTAATGTCGACACCGGCCGCGCGGCCTTGCAAGGCCTGTACGGGGTCGGAGGTAGCTACTTGCTGGAGTTGGGTGCCCGACACGGAAGTTACGGCGCCCGTCAGGTCACTTCTGCGTTGCGTGCCATAACCTACTACTACGACCTCATTGAGCGCACTCACATCCTCCGACAGAGTTACCGTCAGGTTAGTGCTGGCTGCCGTAACGGGCACTTCCTTGCGGGTGTAGCCTACATAACTAAATACTAGCGTGCTGCCCTCGGGCGCCGAGATTACAAAGGTACCGTCGGAATTGGTTGATGCTCCGGTGGTCGTACCTTTCACAAGCACCGTTACCCCGGGTAGCGGATCGCCGTTTTCCTGCGTAACACGGCCCGATACGGATATATCTGCCGTAACAGGATCAGTTGCTGGCGTTATCAGCGGCAGGCTAGCTCCCGTGGCAGGCAGCGTCGCTACGACAGGCAGCCCGCAAGCGGCCAGTAGCACTGCCCGTCGAGCGAGCGAATGCAGAGAAGAATTCTGGTTCATGGGAAAATAGTTAGAAGTGGGAAGAACGAAAGAGTGCTTAGCCACGCAGGCGGCCGGGGCGGGTAGCGGCCGCTACCCGAAGCCGTGGAAGTGACAACTGATAGCAGGTAGGCAACTGCCCTATCACCGGCGGCAGAGAAGCATTATTTTGCGTTTGTGGAGCCAGTAGTAGTTGATGGGGAAGAAGCGCCCACTGCCGTCGCCCCGGCATAGCGGAAGCGCTTCATTTGCTCGCCTACGCGCAAGGTGAAAAAGCCGTCCTCCAGCACGCGGTGCCTTTAGCTATCGGGGTAGCTCAGGTCGCGCGCGGGCTGAATCTCGAAGATTAACTCGCGGCCTTCCCGGGCTTGAACTCTTGTTTTTCGAAATGCTTGAGTAAGCGCACGGGCCGCGTGATGCGCCCTACCTCGTCGGTCAGGAACCACAGCACGGCCTCTTTGCCGGCCTTGGTACCCGCGTTGGTTACGCGCACTGTAGCCTGAAGGGAACCGGAACCGGTAAGCACCGTATCGCTCAGCTGCAGGTTGGCGTAGCGGAACGTAGTGTAGCTTAGGCCTTGGCCGTACTCCGTGAGCATGGTGCTCTTGTACTTGGGGCCGCGGTTCTCGAATCCCGCGCCGAAGTCACTTAGCTCCAGGCTGTTCTCGTTGTTGTCGTGGTGGTAGTTCGAGACGTGGCCGGCAAACTGCGGGTACGTGAAAGACAGGCGGCCGCTGGGGTTTACTGTACCGCTGATTATTTCGGCAATAGCCTGCCCGCCGCCGAAGCCGGGCAGACCGCCCCAGATAACCGCTTGCGACCGGTCAACTACCTGCCGAATAATATTTGGACGGCCTCCTATCATCACCAGCACGGTAGGCTTGCCTGGTCTTCAAAGTCAGCCGAGGAACTCGACCACCCATACGGGCGGCTAGGGTCTTGCTCGCGCAAGGTCGTAGAGATTAGGTCGCGGTACAGCTTTACGTAGTTGGAAACAGTCGACGGCCCCGGCCCTTGTTCTGGTAGAAGTGCCTCTTGCGCCAAGGGGGGCTCCGGTCCGGGGCCCGCCCGGGGCCGGACTCACGAGGTCTAGCCCCACTTGCAGGTAGGCACAAGCTGCGGTGGGGCGGGTAAGCAGCACGCGGGCAGGCGGTAAAATGGCCCTCATAGCGGATGGTAGTAGGTGGGAGGTAGAAGGCCAAAGGTGCAATAGTTTTTTACTTGGTGGATAATGATATTATATCATTTATTTGTACTAAAAAGCCGAATGTTAAGAAAATAAGCTTGAATGGTTTTGTAACCTGCTAGTTGTTAGCTCTATGGAATTCAAGCCAAGTTGCCGCTTATATGTACAAATTGACGCTCCTACTTATCTGTATTTTGATCTCCCGATGCTATGGGCAAGTCAGAACTTTAGCAGTTGTTATGAGCTTCTGTTTTCGCTTTCGCGTGGTGCTTTTGCCCCGGGTAGTCTTCGATAAAAGCTACTGCATCGAGAGCATGACGAACTACAGGAGCAGGTGCGAATAAAAGGATCTTTGATAAGTTAGACCCCAGTCCTACAGCCGGTTGCCCTCTGTTCCTGTTTCGAATGCTGAATTTCAGGCGCGTATATTGTCCTCGACAAGGGGCCGCTAGCAGGAGATAGTTAGCAAGGTTAACACGGTCTGGCAACCTAACCGCCGGACTATAGGCGAGCTCGTGGGCCGGCTCCCCGAACTGGGTAGCCAACTGCTGCTTATTAGCTCTCTGCGCGGCCCGGGCCCGTATCTGCTGCACCAGGGCGGGCGTGAGCTTTCTGTTGGTATTGCGTGCCCGAGCGGCGAAAGTGCGCCCTTACTGCCTAGTCTTCGCGTTCGCGCCGATCCACCCACTGCAGATTGACCGCCCGCAGGGTCAGGTGGTTGCGGGGCAATGTCTCGGGCAGAAGTACTTGGGTTGGGTAAGCGCCAAGTGGTACACGCCCTAGCGGGTCCGCCAGGTCGGGTGATGGGAGGAATGCGAAGTAGTCGTACTGCTTAAGGTGATCCAGTTAAGCCGCACAGAATTAGGCCATGGTGCGCAAGCGGTTTCGGAGTAGGTCGGTGGCTTGGTGACCGAGCCTTGAATGCCGCCGCTCGGCGTTATACTAGGCGATGTAGGGCCGAGTTCCAGCCGGGCTTTATTCAAGCCAAGAAAGGTGCTGCTGTCGAGCAGCTTGGTTTAAAGACGACGTCAAAACGATTCGGCGAGGCCGTAACAGTTGCCGCGTCCACTCAAGGATACTATTGCGGCAGAGCTTCAAGGCAATGGCTTTTTTGCTAACTGGGGCCCGATGGGGGCCCTCCCGCGTCAGGCCTTGACCGTAAATGTAGATAGTGCCGAAACCAAGAATGGAAATATCAGTCCGGTTTTCGCCCCAGATGAGACTTTTGCGCCAGTGGCTGTGCCCGAAATCCTGGAAGCGGTTGCCCGCTCCCGGCTCAGGGACGTCGTAGCCGATTTTGCCTACTGGTGTGGCCGCCAGTAGGGTAGCCCCTTGGTCCAAGAAAAGCGAAATGCGGCTTTGCAACCGAATAAAGTAGCTGCGGTAAGTGCCTGTCGGAAAGTACACCTTCATAGTCGCGAACCTTAAAATTCCCCTCGGCGAAACCAGCGCCGATCCGTTAATGCAATTCAGAAAAACTAAAAGCAAAAAAGCATAGCGTAGCATCCAGGTTGATCAAAGGAATGTCCATTCAGGAGTACAAAGAGCAGTAATCTTATTCCTTTACTCTGCTGATGAGCAGCTTTGCTTCGTGCCCTCACCGGCCTGAAGTGTAAAGTCACGAGAGGACAGTAGGGTTAGCTCGAACAACGAGGGGTAGTGCAAGATTAAGAATAGAAATTCCCGGTAGAGCAGTTAGGCAGGCTGTTCTTCCAAACTCGTCGCGTAGCGGGCGCAGTTGCCCTGCGGCAACGCCCTCGGGTAAAATGAAATCGTCGCGTCCGAGTATATTGATGTGCTCGTGCAGCAAGAGCGAGAGCCGGGCGACGTCATCCGGTTCCTGTGGTCCGGCGCCAAGCCATCCGGTTGCTAGCACCAGCACGTTGCCGATGGTGCCCGAGCAGCTAACCCTGCCCTGGCGAGTCGCACTTCTTCCATGATTCTACTGGTGCTTAGTAGAGCAGAGGACTTTTAATTCTAATATTCAGTCATTAACATAATTCGAGTGGCTGTTGCAAAAGTCAACATACTGAAGGCGAGAGGGGTTACTAACCTATGCTCGGCTTTCATACGATTCAGACTTCACTCGTCAAGTTGGTGCCCGCAGGCCACTTTTACCAGCAATTGCTGCAGGCGGTCGATTTCAGCTTCGTGCGGCCACTTTTTGCCCCTTTTTACAGTGCCGGCGGTCGGCCCTCGCTCGATCCTGTTGTGTTTGTCAAGCTGCTCTTGGTCGGCCACCTGGAGAATATCACCTCCGATCGCAAACTCCTGGAACTGGCACAATTGCATCTCGGTATCCGCGCCTTTCTGGGCTATGATCTGGCCCATCCCTTGCCCTGGCATAGTACCGTCTCGCGTACCCGGCAACGGCTGCCGGTTTCCGTCTTTGAAGCCTGCTTTACGCACATTGTCGGCCTGTGCATCCAGCAGGGCTTAGTTGAGGGCCATACCCAAGTAGTGGATTCCGCCTACATCAAAGCCAACGCCTCCATGAGCCGGCTCCAGCCCAAGCGTTCCCGTGGGGCTGCGGAGGCCGGCACCCCAAGAGGTGATGGCCAAGCGCCCCGTATCACGGCTACGCCCGGCCGTTTGAAACATATCCAACGTTTCCACGCGGCCATCCGCAAGGCAGCCCCGAAAAAAGCCGGCAAACTGGTCAGCAATCTCACCCACTATAGCCCTTCGGATCCCGAGGCGCGCATTGCTTTCAAGTCGGGTAAGGCCCGCGTCCTTGCTTATACCGCCAGCGTAAGCGTCGATACGGCGCAGCACGTCATTACCCACATCTCTGCCGACCTGGCGGACTGGCGTGACAGCCGGTATTTGCTCGCCATTGTGGACGCCACGCAGCAGCGGTTGAATAGCTTTCGTCTGTTCATCACGAACGTCGTGGCCGATGCTGGCTATTGCTCGGGAGAGAACTACGAACAGCGGGAAGAGCGGGGCCTGACGGGCTATATCCCGGCCCATGGCGGGTACAAAGGCGAGCACCCGGGCTTTCTCTACGATGCCGTCACGGACAGCTATACCTGCGGGCAAGGCAAACAACTCGTGTTTGATCAGGTCTACGTGGATGCCCAAGGCAACGCCAAGAAACGCTACCTGGCCAAAGCCAGGGAGTGTAAGGTCTGTCCGCTGGCCGAGCAGTGCAAGGGCAAGAAAGCCAAGGAAAAGCGTCTGCATCATACCCCCTACAAAGCCCACTATGACCGTATGCTGGCGCGCTTGGCCACGCGGGTCGGCCAACGCATGCGGCGACTACGGGCTTCCACCGTCGAACCGGTCCTGGGTAGTTTGATCACGTACTATGGCTTGCGCCACCTCAGCAAGAAGCGTCAAGCAGGGGCGGCCAAAGTCCTGTATGTAGCGGCCATGGCCTACAACCTGAAGAAGTACTTGCGCTTCAACCCCTTCCAGCCAGGTGGGTTGGGGATAGCACTACCAGCACCTGCTCCCTTTCGCTGGCTCCTGCTTTACTTTTGCAACAGCCACTCGACTTCTCGGACAACTTTTTATTTTACAGGTTATAGTAGAGCCCATTTCCCAAGTTGGCGAATTGCTCTAGATGCAGGAAAATAAGGAGTGGAAAAACGACAAATGCGCCCGCTCCGTGCCACCAAGCACAGCGCTGATCCTCCCACAAAGCGTGTGCGAGTACCCCCCCAAGTAATCAGCGCTCTGATCCGCCAAACACCAATCAAAAGATGCATGAGAATCCGGCGGTGCCTTGGTTGAAAATTCTCTGACCAAGTCCCTTTACCTTCTTTTATTCCTACATCGGTGCCGCTTGCTACCTGAACTACTCCGGGCGGGTGGGCCTCGTTTCATGATTGAACGCGCTGTGGTGCGTTCCTACCAACTCTCGGACGTGAAGACATTTTCTATCAGACAAACGCTTAGCTTACTTCTGTTCTTTCTCGGTGCGGCCTGCGCGCCAGCTATTGGTCAGCTTACGCAAGTGCAGTATCTCTCTGGCCACGGCAAAGACGACCCAGTGAAGTGGGATTTTATGTGTACCCGCGGCCGTAATAGTGGTAAGTGGACCAAAATCGGAGTGCCGTCCAACTGGGAAACCCAGGGCTTTGGCACTTTCAACTACGGCTTTGGAAAAGAAGACCCCAAAGAAGCTGGTCTCTACCGGCGCACCTTCTCTGTACCTGCCGCCTGGAAGCAGAAGCGCATTTTCTTGGTGTTTGATGGTTCGATGACCGATACCGAAGTGAAAATAAATGGGCAATTGGCCGGTCCCATCCACCATGGCTCGTTTTACCGCTTCCGTTACGACATCACGCCCCTGCTGAAGGTGGGCCAGAAGAACAAACTGGAAGTAACAGTACACAAGGTGTCGGCCAATGCCACCGTCAATGAGGCTGAGCGCACGGCGGACTTCTGGATCTTCGGCGGCATTTTCAGGCCGGTCTTTCTGGAGGCATATCCCGAAGAGCACCTGGAGCGTCTGGCCCTCGATGCCAAGGCCGATGGTTCATTTAAGCTTAATGCTTACTTGGCCGGAGTGAAAACGGCAACGACAGTACAGGCTCAAGTGAAAACCCAGGCGGGGAAGCTAGTAGGTACGCCGCTTACGGCCATCATCCCGGCTGGCAGCGCCTTAGTGCAACTACAGGGGCAATTTGTTAATCCGGCTCTTTGGTCGCCGGAGTTTCCAAATCTGTACCGCGTGGAAGTGACCTTGAAAAGCGGCCCGAGCACGCTGCACACAATCACTGAAACCTTCGGCTTCCGCACCGTAGAACTGCGTCCGCGCGACGGCTTCTACGTGAACGGACAGCGTATTATGTTCAAGGGTGTCAACCGGGGTTCATACTGGCCGACCTCAGGCCGCACTACCAGCCGGCGCATCAGTGAGTTGGATGCCAACCTGATTAAAGACATGAATATGAATGCCGTGCGCATGTCGCACTACCCGCCCGACGAGCACTTCCTGCAAGTATGCGACTCGCTGGGCTTGTTCGTGATTGACGAGCTAACTGGCTGGCAGTATCCGCCTTACGACACCGAAGTGGGCCGTAAGCTAGTGAGGGAGCTCGTGCTGCGCGACGTCAACCACCCCAGTATTGTGCTGTGGGCCAATGGCAACGAAGGCGGTTTCAATTACGAGCTGCTACCTGACTATCCCAAGTATGACCCGCAAAACCGCCCCGTGATTCATCCCTGGATAAATAGCAACGGCATGAATACCACGCACTACATCGGCTACAACTACGGCCTGAACACGTTCTTCAACGGAGCCGACGTGTTCTTCCCCACTGAATTCTTGCACGGTCTCTACGACGGGGGCCACGGCGCTGGCCTCGACGATTTCTGGAACCTGATGCGCAGCCGCCCCACCGCAGCTGGGGGCTTCCTGTGGGACTTCTGCGACCAAGCCGTGGTGCGCGTTGACCAAAAGGGCGAGCTGGATACTAAGGGCAACTCCGCCGCGGATGGCATTCTGGGGCCTTACCGCGAGAAAGAAGCGAGCTTCTTTACTATCAAGGAAATATGGGCGCCGATCTTCTTTCCAGAGCGCCACCTCACGCCGCAGTTCGACGGCAAGCTGGCCGTTGAAAACCGCTACCACTACACCAACCTATCTCACTGCAAGTTCAGCTGGAAACTCAAGAAGTTTAGGAGCCTGAATCATGCTGATACGACCATTCTCACTGGCACTGCGCCCGCGCCTAATCTGTTGCCCCAAACAAGTGGCATGCTTACCCTGCCCTTGCCGCCCGGTTGGGATAGCTACGATGTGCTGTATTTAACAGCCCACGACCTGTACGGCCGCGAAATTTATACTTGGTCATGGCCAATTTCCCGACCCGAAGAAGTAGCCAGTCGGTTGGTAACTAAAGGTGCCGGTCCGGTGGCAGCCCGCGAAGATGCCGGGCAACTAGTCCTGATGGCTAGCGGCGTGGAAGTGACGCTCGACAAAAAAACTGGCTTGCTGAAAAGCGTCCGCAACGCAAAAAAGGCTATTTCGCTCACCAACGGCCCCGTCCTCCTCGATAGTGACGCGCAGTTCCAGGGCTTGCGCCACGCTGATACGCTCGGCACCCACGTGGTGGAAGCCCGCTACTCCGGCAAAGACCGCTTGCAAGTAAAGTGGACGATGTACCCGTCGGGCTGGCTGGAATTACGCTATCAATACCAGCAAGGCGGGCCGCGCGAGCTGCTCGGCATCACCTTCGCCTACCCCGAAGCGCAGGTGACAGGCATGCAGCTACTCGCCGATGGTCCTTACCGGGTTTGGAAAAACCGCCTTAAAGGCACTACGCTTAACTCTTGGGACAAAGCCTACAACAATACTGTAACAGGCGAAACGTGGGTTTACCCGGAGTTCAAGGGCTACTACGCCAATTTCTACGGAGCCCGCGTACGCACCCGGGAGGCCGACTTTACGGTGCTCTCGGGCAGCGAAAACCTGTACTTGCACATGCTCAACCCGGCTGTGCCTAAGTTCGCCACTCAGACGAACTCGGTAGCTCCATTTCCTGCCGCAGGTGGCATTTCGTTTTTGCACGGCATCAGTGCTATCGGTACCAAAGGCCAAAAGGCCGTGGATTTAGGGCCGATGAGCCAGCTAAATTTAACCACTGCCAATGGCCACACCGACAGCCAGCAGGGCGTGCTGTACTTTGACTTCCGCTAAAACGACGAGCCAGTCGCCGCTGCGCCGGGCCGCGACGTGGAAGTAGTTGTCAAACCCATCTGTTTAATAGTTAACGTTACAGTGGTCCGCCTCCTCCATTTCGAATACGCCGTTAGGGAACCGGTTGGGAAAGTGGGAGCGAGTGGTGCCCCCGGCCGCTCTCCTAACTCGGTCATGCGCTGGGCAGCGGGGTTGAGATATTCCAGCACAAAGTCTACTAGCTCCCCGGTAGCCAAACTTACCGACTGCCGGCCCATTGCAACATGTTCAGCAGCCATTGCTGACCGACCGCATTGGCTTTATTGCTGCCCGAAGAGTTAAGCGTGGTCAAAGCCGCGTTTTCGCCGTCGCCTTCTGTTTTCTGGCTGACTTTTACGCCCCGCAAGGTTGAAAATACATCCAGGGCGCACAATACAATGCGGCCGCGGCCGTGCGGCACCACGCTCAGAGCCGAGTACACTTCTTTTTTGTGATTGGACACGCAGGCCACCACGGTTTCGCCCTTGAAGGGCTGCAAACCCAGGCGATTAAGGTCGTAGGTGGCAAAGCACTGGTATTCCCAATTGAATACGCCAGCCGGTGGACACTAATGGAACTTTTTTAGGAACAACAAAAAGGCAAGTGCTTGACAAAAAGTAATTTAGCAGGCGATAGCATGTGGTACGGTTTATGGTAATTCAATAAAAAATTGTGTTTCCACTAGACTAACCTCTTACTTGACGATGGCCTTGAAGCGGGAAGAAACAGTACTGGAAGTGGTCAGCACTTGCATCCGCGCCGAGCACCTGAACCAGCTAAGCGCAGTGGTTCGCCAAAGCCCGGCTGTGGTTGGGCCCGCCCTGGCCCAGCTTTTGCCCCTGCTCGTGCGCACGCTCGCCGAGCGGGCCAGCCGGCCGGATGGCGTCGACTTCCTCTGGGATCTGACCCGTCAGGCGCAGGTCAGCCACGTCCTGGACCAGCTCGATGGGTTGAACTTCGCCAGCGGGCAGGGGCGCGGCGGGCAGTTGCTGCAAGGTTTGCTCCGCGACCGCTACGAGACGACCATCGCTGGTTTCGCCGCGAAAGCCGGCTTGCCGCTGGCCTCGTATGCGGTGCTGCTGGAGGTGGGGGTCGCCGCGGTGCTGGGCGCGTTAGGAAAGTATACCGCTCGGCACCAACTGCAACCCATCGACCTAGCCGATTGGCTGCAAAGCCAAGGGCTGGGTACCGGCCGTTCGGTTGCTTCGCCGTCACCCCGGAGCGCAACCGCGTCTCGGTCCATCCCGCCCCGTGCTACGGCAGCGCCTACGTTCGCGGCGCGGGCGGGTCAGTGGCAAGAAGTGGGCGGGGGCAGCATTTTCACGCCTCAGCAAGCGCCAGCGGCGCCGACTACCGCTAAGGGGCGGCAGCATTGGCTCTGGCCGTTACTGGTATTGCTGGGCTTGGTACTCGGCTACAGCTTTTTTCGTTGGACCACACTTTCGGGACCGGTGGCCGCCACCGCCCCGCCCCTGCCGGTCACGTACATGAGCGCGAAAACGCCGCCGGCTGCGGTACCTTCCGCTACGGAGGCCGCCGCATCCGCTACCAGCGTGCCCGCTGGCCACTACGATGCCGCCACCGATACTTACCTCTACCACACTGGCCAGCCGCTGCTCCTCACCCTTTCCCAGGGCACTACCCTCGCGGTGGGCGCTAACTCCACGGAATACCAGCTCTACCAGTTCCTGGCCGATTCCACCCAGCAAGTCGATTCGCTGCATGCGGCGGCGGGCTGGATCACGGTCGACCGGGTGTCTTTCGAATCCGGGCAGGCCACGCTCACGGCGAAGTCGGCGCCGCAGTTGCGCAACTTAGCCGCTATCCTGCGCACCTTTCCGCGGGCGCAGCTCTTGTTTGGCGGTTATACCGATGGCAGTGGCGACGGCCGGCAGAACCTGTACCTAAGCGAGGCCCGGGCGCAGGCTGCCCGGCGGGCCCTGGTGGCGGAAGGCGTTTCGCCCCGCCGCTTACAAGCCATGGGGTATGGCGAAGCCACGCCGGTGGCGTCCAATAACGGGCCCGTGGGCCGGGCGCTCAATCGGCGGCTGCGCCTTAAAGTGCTCAACAAATGGGGCCCGTTGCACCCTGCGCCGACCGTGGTGCAGCGGGGTGCCGGCCTGCCGACTATACCCCGGCCAGCCCCGGTGGCCGGGCCCGTTGCCAAGCCGGCTTCGCCCTCCTCTCCGCCCTTACCCTCCGTCAACCAGATAGGGGAAGCACCCGCCGGAGCTGAGCCAGTCGCCCACCGCCCAGCAACGGGGAGCTGGCCGCCGAGCAGCAAGAACCGGCGGCGAGCCGCTACCGGGTGACCGGGCGCACGGCCTATCTGTTCGAGGCGCCCACGCAGGTGCAACCTAGTAACAAGTATGTGCGCAAAGGCGACATCCTCTACGGCGAAGACGAAGGCAACGGCCTGGTGAGAACCCGCTTCCAGAATCCCGACGGCGCGGTGAGCACGGGGTGGGTGAAGCGGCACGCGCTGCAACCGCTGCCAGAAGCTACGCCTGCCCCCCTCATGGCTCCGGCTCGCCGGGCTTCCCCGCTCGCCCGACGGGCGGCAACTACCCCTTCTCCGGCATCCACCGAGCCAAGTGCTCCCGTTCCCGCCGTTGGGGCCCGGGTCCATACTCTGCCCGGTGGGTTGGCCACGGCGGTTGTGCGCGTCGCCAAATCCTACTTTTTCAATTCGGCGACCCTGAGCCAGCCCGAGACGCGCAAAGCCCACTGCGTCCGAGGCGACCAGGTGCAGCTGATCCAGGAGGGCGGCGAGGCCGTGTACGTAAGGTTCACCAACTGGGAGCACGTAACCACCACCGGGTGGATGCGCAAAGATGCCTTGGACTATCACTAAGGAAGCGGGATCATGTCTCGAGTGTCGCTCAACAAATGCTCCACCAGCCGTCAAGCTAGGGTAGGGAGTGTTGTATAAGTACATAAACCTGCCTTTTCCAAACCGTAAGGTGTACCCGTCTTCCCTTACTTCGCGGGAGCCGGGGCCAGGGGGGGCTGAACCAGCACCAAGTCCAGCACGGGTTTGTTGAAGAGCGTGGGATTCTCTTGCGGAGCGTAGTGCGTGAGGCCAGGGAGAATCGTGGCTTGCCCGTGGGATACGTGGGCCCCGATGGCGTGCGTAGGGGCGCGCTTGATACTATCTTTCTCGCCCGCCAGCACCAACGTGGGGGCTTGAATTGAAAACAAGGCTTCCTACGTGCGGTGCGGTTCGGGAGCACCAAGGTCAGCAGCCGGGCTTGCGCCAGGTTGCCTGGCCTGAGTAAGGCTTGCCGTCCCTGCTCGGATTGGCGCAGCATCTTGGTTTCCACCGCTTCAGTGGTGGGCAACGGGTTGGCGCCCCTCGTGACGAGCTTGCGCACGTAGGTGGGGTAGCGCTGGGCCAGCACCCGGCCCGTATTGCCCCCGTCACTCCAGCCCACGATATGCGCACTGGGCAGGTGCAAACTATCAAGCACGGGCTATTGTCAGGCTCTACTTGAGGAGCGTAGCTGCTTAAATCATTGTTTCCCCACACCTCCCTGCGTTAGCCATAAACGATAGCTTTTGCAGTAGTAGTATCCTTCGAATCGCTTGCTCAAGCAGCCTGGCTGTCCTCGGCGTTCGTTGGTATACCACGCGGGCTTACCACGGTTGTTCCGCTTATTTAAGTTAGCGGCTAGCTTCCCCGCCTACAGCGCAAGCTTTTTACCACATAAGCATGCCGCCGTCCGCGTCATGAACAGGCTGAACTTGTCCCCAATGCCTATGAGGGGCGGTAAAAAGCCTGGAGGTTGTCGCGGTAATTGCGGGTCCACTTAAGCGTTTCGCCGGTGCGCAGCTTGACCCAGTACTCCCCGTTGAAGTGCGTCTGCAGTTCCACTATATGCTCGAGGCTCACGATACAAGAGCGGTTGATGCGCGTAAACTGCTGGGGCGCCAGTTGCTGCTCCAGCAGGGTCAGGCTTTCGTAGAGCAGGTGCTTTTTAACCGCCGTGTGCAGGGTGACGTAATTGTGGTCGGCCTCGAAATACACCACGTCGTCCGTCTTGACAAAGAACATCTTCCGGTGTTCCTTCACGAGCAGGCGCTGAACGTAGCTGGCCGAGGGCCTAAGCTCAGCCAGCAGAGCGCGCAATGCTTGACTTGCGCCCGCACCTGCCTGCAAGGTCAATTGATTTTTTACCCGTTCCACTGCTTGATTGAATCGGCGGCGGTCAAAGGGCTTGAGTAAGTAGTCGGCCGCGCTAAACTCGAAGGCCTTGATCGCATACGAGTCGAAGGCGGTCACGAATACTACAAATGGCTGGTGATGGGGCCAGACGGCTCGCAGGACCTCAAAGCCATCCATTTCCGGCATCTGCACATCCAAAAACAGCAGGTCCGGCCGTTGCTCCAGAATCTGGACCACGGCATCCGGGCCATTCGCGGCTTCCCCCACCACGTTAATCGTGGCCTCGTCTTGCAGGAAGGTTTGAATAATGCGGCGCGACAACTGCTCATCGTCAATAATCAGGGCTCGGTAACTCATACGGCGGCATCTAGCAATGAAACTCGGGCGCTCGATTGTGTCAGGGAAGCGTTCCGGGGTACCCGCAGGCCCACCACGGTACCGCCCGTCATGGGCTGGGAAAAGGTGAGTTGCGCCTGACCGTGGTAGAGCTTTTCGAGCCGCGTTTTGGTGTTACTTAACCCAATGCCTCGGCCTTGCGCCGGCGCCGGGCGCCGGTAGCTAGCCCGGCGTCCGAGGCCATTATCGCTGACTTCTACCAGCAGACTATCTTCCTCATACCGAGCGCTGATGCGGATGACGGCCTCACCCAGCAGTTGCTCGATGCCGTGGACCATGGCATTTTCCACTAGGGGCTGCAGTAAGAATTGAGGAAACAAGCACTCTAGGGTGTCCGCGGTGATGTCAAACTCGATACGAAGCCGGTCTTGAAACCGGATTTGTTGGATGTGCAGATACTTGGTCACGAACTGTAGTTCCTCCCGCAACGGAATTAGCTGAGCATCTCCGTTAGCCATTACGGCCCGCAACAGGTCGCTGAGCGAGGTAACCATGGCAATCGCGCGCTCATATTCGCGCTCCAGAATCAACCCAACAATGGCGTGATGGGTATTGAAGAGGAAATGCG